>NZ_JAHLRI010000059.1:0-13416 GCF_018919685.1 Enterococcus sp. S183_ASV_20 | reverse complement strand
AGTTAAAATAGCTACTTCGATTTGTTGAACACGGATTTGTTCCATCATATCTTCCATTGGATAAACCGGAATACCGTCAACAATGCGTCCTACAATATCTTCATTCACATCAAATGCGCAACTTACACGAATACTGTTGCTTTGATGGAATTTGTACTTTAATAAAGCACTTCCTAAATTACCAACCCCGATTAATGCGACATTGGTTAACTCATCTTCATTCAATGTTTTTGCAAAAAAGTTCATTAAGTTTTCAACATCATAGCCGTACCCACGTTTACCTAATTCACCAAAATATGAAAAGTCACGACGAATAGTCGCACTGTCTACTTGTACCGCTTCACTTAATTCAGTTGATGAGACTTTATTTTTTCCTGTATCATGTAACATTCTTAAGTAGCGATAATATAAAGGAAGGCGTCGCGCCGTTGCTTTTGGAATAACTTGATCTTTCACAATTGGACCTCCAATACTTTCACTTAAATCTTATCCATTAACATAATAGCAGTTTTTCACAATAAAAAGCAATTCTATGGCTCAAAAATAGCATTTTTCTTCAAAAGTTTGTGATAAAAGGTATAAACCTTCACAAAGCATTTTTTGATACGTGCTATTTTAGCAGATTTTATGCTACACTAAGGGCAATGAATTTAGAAATGAGGACTACTGATGATTTTATTACAAGCAAATCAAGTTGCCCGGCATTTTGGCTCGGAAACATTGTTTGAAAACATACATTTAGAAATTGCAACAAAAAGTCGGATTGCCTTAGTTGGTCGTAATGGTGCTGGAAAATCGACTTTTTTAAAAATCATTGCAGGCATTGATGCTCCCGATAGCGGAACCATTGCCAAAAATAAAACTGCTACGTTAGGTTATTTAGCTCAAAATACCGGCTTAGAATCAGATAAAACCGTTTGGGATGAAATGACAAAAGCCTTTGCTGACATCCTAGAAATGGAACAGCGTATGCGAGAATTAGAAACCAAAATTAGTGAAATGGAGCCAACCACTTCCGTTTATGAAGGAATTTTAAAAGAGTACGATCAATTGCAACATACGTTTTCTGAAAAAAATGGCTACGGCTATGAAAATGAAATTCGCTCAGTCCTTCACGGCTTTGGCTTCGATGAATCCTTTTACACGAAAGATATTCAAACCTTATCTGGTGGTCAAAAAACCCGGCTTGCATTAGCGAGAATGCTTTTACAAAAACCAGATATTTTAATTCTGGACGAGCCTACAAACCACTTAGATATCGAGACGCTTTCTTGGCTGGAATCTTATTTGCCAAGCTATGCCGGCGCCCTATTGATTGTTTCCCACGATCGTTATTTTTTAGATAAGGTAGTTAATGAAGTTTATGAACTGAGCCGCAAAAAAATGACTCACTACAAAGGAAACTATTCCAAATACTTAGAGTTAAAAGCAGAACAATTAGCCAGTGAATGGAAAGCGTATGAAAAGCAACAAGAAGAAATCAATAAGTTAGAAGATTTCGTTGCCAAAAATCTGGTTCGTGCATCTACAACGAAACGTGCACAAAGTCGCCGAAAAGTATTAGAAAAAATGGACCGTTTAGACCGACCTCAAGGAGATGAAAAATCGGCGCATTTTCTTTTCGATAGTGAAAAAGTCTCGGGAAATGTTGTTTTACAAGTCGAAGATGCCGCCATTGGTTACGACCAAGAACATATTTTATCCGAACCTATTCATTTGGATATTCGTCGCAAAGAAGCCATTGCCTTAGTCGGACCGAACGGAATTGGTAAATCTACTCTCTTGAAATCAATTATTGATCGCATTCCTTTCATTAAAGGAAGTAAAACTTTTGGCACCAATGTTTCTGTAGGTTACTATGACCAAGAGCAAGCCAATTTACATGGCAATAAAACGGTCTTAGCGGAATTATGGGATGAACACCCAACCACACCTGAAAAAGAGATTCGAAGTATTTTAGGCGGCTTTCTCTTCAGTGGAGACGATGTTGAAAAAACGATTCCTTTATTAAGCGGTGGCGAAAAAGCACGTGTGGCATTAGCAAAATTAGCGATGGATCGTGACAATTTCTTGATTCTCGATGAGCCAACCAACCACTTGGATATCGATAATAAAGAAGTTTTAGAAAATGCGCTGATTGATTATGAAGGAACCATCCTCTTCGTTTCCCATGACCGTTACTTTATCAATCGAATTGCAACAAAAGTTGTTGAGCTTTCTGAAAAAGGCAGCAAACTTTATTTAGGCGACTATGATTATTATTTAGAAAAGAAACAAGAGGAAGAAGAAATCGCTGCCCTCTTAGCTAATGAAGAAGCGGCGAAAAAACCCGAACCAGTCACAGCCAAAAATACCTTTTATCAAAACAAGGAGCAACAAAAATTACTCCGTACTTTGCAAAGAAAAATAACACAAGTCGAAGAAAATCTTGCTCAGCTAGATACGACAATTGCACAATTAGAAGCACAAATGAGTCAACCAGACATTCTAGAAAATCATGTTGAATTGCTGGCTTTAAACCAACAATTAGATGATGCTCGTCAGCAACAAGATGAACTACTTGAGCAATGGGAAAATTTCAGTTTAGAATTAGAAGAAATGGAAAATAACAATTAACGGAGGGATTCACTATGGCTTCCAAAAAAATCAGTTTAACGAAGCCCAAATATCAACAAATCGCCGTTGATGTTGCGGAAAAAATTGCAGAAGGCAAATTACATGTCGGAGATAAAATCCATGCCCGTTCCACCCTAGCTAACCAATACCAAGTGTCGCCAGAAACAGCCCGCAAAGCCATTATCGTTTTAGTTGATTTAGAAATCGTTAAAGCCAAACACGGTAGCGGCTTCTATGTGGCATCAAAAGAAAAAGCGCAGGACTTTGTGACACAATATCAAGACGTTCAAACGATTGCTGAAATTAAAGAAGAATTGCTAGATAGCGTAGCGAAACAAAAAGAAGAACTTACTCATTTTTCTAGCATTCTAGATACTCTTGTTGAACAAACAAAGCGTTTTGATTCTTTCAATCCAATGAATCCTTATTCATTAGTTTTAACAGAAGAAGCTGCTTATCTTGAGGCGACGATTAGCGAAATGAATTTTTGGCAAAACACTTCGGCAACGATTATCGCCATCAAACACAAAGAAGAGCTTCTGGTCTCACCTGGTCCATATGCAAAGATTTCGTTGAACGACACACTTTATTTTGTTGGACATGACGAATCAACCTTACAACGAGTGCAGAATTTCTTTTATCCTTAAACAAAAAAGTGACTACTTATCTTGCGGTAAATAGTCACTTTTTTTATTTATTATTTCTATTTTTCATAAAAACCCACTATAAAACCTAGTTAAAATACTGTTTTTCTTCATTTTCAGAAAGATTTTCATCTAATTTGACAAAGTGACAACTTTATAGTAGTCTGATGTAGTCACTTTTTTTAATGAGGAGGAACAATGATTTGCCAAAAGTAAAAGTAAATCACCTTACCAAGATCTTTGGTAAGAAAACCAAACCGGCACTTGAAATGATTCGTGCCAACAAAAGTAAAACAGAAATTTTAGAAAAAACGGGTGCCACAGTCGGTGTTTATGATGTAAATTTCGAAGTTGAAGAAGGCGAAATTTTCGTTATTATGGGGTTATCAGGAAGTGGAAAATCAACATTAATTCGTTTATTAAATCGTTTGATTGAACCAACTTCAGGAAATATTTATATTGATGGACAAGATATTTCTTCTTTAGATAAAGAAGGATTACGTGAAGTACGTCGAAATAAAATGAGCATGGTTTTCCAAAACTTTGGTCTTTTCCCCCATCGAACTATCTTAGAAAATACGGAATATGGTTTAGAAATTCGTGGTGTTCCTAAAGAAGAACGCCAAGCAAAAGCTGAAAAAGCCTTAGAAAATTCTAGCTTAATTGCTTTTAAAGACCAATTACCAAGTCAATTATCTGGTGGGATGCAACAACGTGTCGGCCTTGCTCGTGCCTTGGCTAACGATCCAGAAATTTTATTAATGGACGAAGCGTTCTCTGCTCTTGATCCGTTAATTCGTCGTGAAATGCAAGACGAACTATTAGATTTACAAGAAAATGTCAAAAAAACCATTATCTTTATCACACATGATTTGAATGAAGCTTTACGAATCGGCGACCGGATTGCTTTGATGAAAGATGGTCAAATTATGCAAATTGGGACTGGAGAAGAAATTTTAACCAACCCAGCCAACGAATATGTGCGAACCTTCGTTGAAGATGTGGATCGTTCAAAAGTCTTAACTGCCCAAAATATTATGGTACCTGCTTTAACTACTAACATTGAAATTGATGGCCCAACTGTTGCTTTAAAACGGATGCGTCAAGAAGAAGTGAGTATGTTACTTGCCGTGGATAAAAAACGCCAACTAAAAGGTGTTGTACGCGCAGAAAAAGCTTTAGAAGCGCGTAAAAACGGGACTTCTCTTGTAGAATGTGTGGATCCAGAAATTCAAACAATCGACAAAGATATGTTAGTGAATGATATTTTCCCACTGATTTATGATGCACAAACGCCTCTTGCCGTGACTGATAACGGCAAACTATTAGGCGTGGTCATCCGTGGTAGCGTACTTGAAGCACTTGCAGAAACAGAGGTGAACGAACATGAATAAGTATCAATTACCTGTCGCGTCTTGGGTTGAAAGTTTTACTGATTGGTTAACTTCAACATTTGCTGGATTATTCAGCTTTTTACAAACAATTGGTCAAAGTGTAATGGACAACATTACTGCCTTACTAACAGCCGTACCACCACTTGTGCTGATTGTGCTATTAACGATTGCTGCTTTCTTTATTTCTAATAAAAAAATTGGCTTAAGTTTATTCACGTTTATCGGCTTAATGTTTATCTATAATCAAAACTTATGGAACGATTTAATGAGTACCGTTACGTTAGTTTTACTTTCTAGTGTTATTTCCATTATCATTGGTGTGCCACTAGGGATTTTAATGGCGAAAAGCGAAAAAGCCAAAAGTATCATTACACCGATTTTGGACTTCATGCAAACAATGCCTGGTTTCGTTTACTTGATTCCAGCCGTTGCATTCTTCGGAATTGGTATGGTTCCTGGGGTCTTCGCCTCTGTTATCTTCGCTTTACCACCAACCGTACGCTTTACGAACTTAGGAATTCGACAAGTGCCAAATGAACTTGTTGAAGCAGCTGATTCTTACGGTAGTACTGGCTGGCAAAAATTATTCAAATTAGAATTACCTTTAGCGAAAAACACGATTATGGCTGGTGTTAACCAAACAACCATGCTAGCCCTATCAATGGTAGTTATTGCTTCAATGATTGGTGCGCCTGGATTAGGACGTGGTGTCCTTTCCGCTTTACAACGTGCACAAGTCGGGAACGGTTTCGTAAATGGTGTGGCTTTAGTTATTTTAGCGATTATCATTGACCGTTTTACTCAACATTTAAATAATAAAAAAGCAGCCCCTAAAGCAGCTGGTGCCACCTCTAAAAAGAAAAAATATGGGATTATTGCAGCGGTTGTTGTAATTGTTGCTGGCTTAGTTGGTGCTTCAATTTTTACAACAACAAATGATAAGCAAATTTCCCTTTCTTATGTGGAATGGGATACCGAAGTAGCCTCCACACATGTGGTTGCCGAAGTCTTAAAAGATATGGGGTATGATGTTAAAACGACTCCTTTAGATAACGCAATCATGTGGGAATCTGTAGCTAAAGGTGAAACAGATGCCATGGTTGGTGCGTGGCTGCCAGGAACTCACGCAGAGCAATATAAACAATATAAAGATAAATTAGACGACCTTGGTGAAAACCTTAAAGGCGCGAAGTTAGGAATTGTCGTCCCTTCTTATATGGATGTTGATTCTATCGAAGATTTATCTGATCAAGCTGGGAAAAAGATTACTGGAATTGAACCTGGTGCTGGTGTTGTTGCAGCAGCAGAGAAAACTAAAGAAGCTTATCCTAATTTGAAAGATTGGTCTGTTGAAACTTCTTCATCAGGTGCCATGACTGTCGCCTTAGGACAAGCAATTAAAAACAACGAAGACATCGTTATTACTGGCTGGTCTCCTCACTGGATGTTTGCAAAATATGATTTAAAATATTTAGCTGATCCAAAAGGCACTATGGGCGGCGAAGAAGCGATTCACACAATGGCTCGCCAAGGCCTAAAAGAAGATCAACCAGAAGCTTACAAAGTGTTAGATAATTTCCATTGGACCACTAAGGATATGGAATCTGTCATGTTAGAAATTAACGAAGGCAAAGACCCACAAGAAGCTGCACGTGATTGGGTTGATTCACATAAAGACCAAGTAGCAGAATGGAAAAAATAATTCTTAACAAATGACTTCCCCATCTATTAAAAGAGGACGTTGAACAAATTGTTCAACGCCCTCTTTTTTCGAAAAAAAAACCACTCAGTTGGGTAGACTGAGTGGAAAGGAGTTATTTTTACTTGAGGAGTAAAAATGAAAAGTGTTTATGTTGGGTGTTTTGTTGGTATGCTTATATATTAACGAGAACCTGTGAATAATTTGTGACGAAAACCTTGGAAATTTGCTACGAATTACTTAAAAAAGTTTAAATGTGTCTCACCCTAGTTAATCGATACAGTGATTATTTCTTTTTAGCATTTTGGATGGCTTTAAATAATGTTGAAAATTGTCCTTTGAAAGACATCACATCATCAAAGATATCAACACCATCGTTTAACATTTTGACGGTAACCCAGCCAAGCGCTTCCGTAATTGCTACCGCAACTGAAGCATTGACCATGCCACCAGTCACAGTTCCGACAACAGGAATCACTTTTAGAATATTCCCGACTGCGCTCTTACCTAAACTAACCACTACTAATTCTTTGGTTAAACTTTTCCCTAAGCTTTCAGACCAAGACTGACCAAAAATTTTATGCAGCCGTGACATCATAGTTAATTGAACAGGTACCAATAAAAAAGCATCCGAAAATGGAATTGGTGAAAACCCAATAATTGCTGCTGACAATGCAGCAAAATGAATCGTTTGATGACTTTTCTTTTTCACGTCAGGTGAAACACCAGCCAAAAATTCATCAAATACTTTGTCGAGTTGTGTTTGACTGTTCGTCACTAATTGTTCTGCTTTACCTTTAGAAGTTGCGAAAGCATTCATTATGGCCGTAGACGTTTTTTGTGGAAATTTTTTCAAGACATCTTGAAAAAAAGAACGAAATTCTGGGTCTTCTATCACTTCTTCTGGTACTTCTTTTGTTAGTTCATTTATATTTTTTTTCGATTTTTCAGATTTAATTTTACTTTTAAACATAGAATCCCCCTTTATGCTTTCACTGTAATAAAGTATATCATATTTTAATTTTTAACATGACTAAAAGACTTTACAATCTTTTAGAGTAGAAAAACCAATTTTTTTTATGATCAATGTAGTGTGCTTCTATAAGTATGTTATAATTAAGAAAAAAATTGAAAGGACTTTTATCTTGAATAAAAAAAACAACACCTTTTCTTGTTTTTTAAATAACTACAAGAATCTTATCTTATCTATTGGAATTATTTTACTAACAGCTTTTTTGATTATTTCTGCTCAATTATTCAGACATTCAATTATTTTAGGCTCTGATAATAATTTCTTCATGAATAAAATTTATGAAAGTTATATGCAACAAAAGACAGGAACTTATAACTATTTTCAATCTGTTTATGGGTTTCAACAGTCTGGAAGAATTATTAACGCTGTTTATGCACCAGACTTTTCTTTTATTTTAGGAGGTCTGTTAGCAATCGCTAAAAATTGGTTTAGATTCCAAGTTCTATCTGGATTTTTTTGCCTTTTCTCTGCTGGGATATCAATGTTTGTTTTAGGTCGTTATTGTAAAATCACCTATAAATATTCTGTGAGTATGTCTTTATTATATATGTCAACAAGTGCAATTAGTGTGTTTATTACATCCGAAGCTTCATCTGGTTGGGCTAGTGCAATTTTACCTTTAGTCTTTATTCCTGCAATTAAAATGGTCACCGATAGTTCAAGACCTATTCAGCCAGTATTGTTATCTTTACCTGTAGTACTGATTATAAATTTGCACGTTTTCAGTACCTTTCTTGTCATTTTAGCGTTAATTCCTTTTTTTATAATAGGAATATTTAAAACAAAAGATAAACTAAAAATGCTTATTGATGCGTTTTTGGCAGCTTTACTCACACTCTTATTAACTTCACGTTTAATTACAGGAATGTTAGAAGTCTTCACGACAAATCAGTTATTAAAACCTTATTCTGTAGACAAAATGTTGCCGTATAGTATGAAAGTTTCTTTAGATGTCCAAGGATGGTCTTCTTTAGGTATTTTTTTTACAATTATATTTCTTTTTCTTTGTATTCTAACTATTTTTAATTGGACAACTATTCCATTTATTGAGAAAGTACTAAACAGTATAGGGTTATTCTTTCTTTTAATTTCTTCGAACCTTTTACCTTGGGATGATATTCCTAGGCTGATACCTATAATCCAAGGAATCCAATTTCCACAACGATTTGCTAGTGTATCATTTGTATTACTAATTCTAAGTTTCACGTTATTTTTGCAAAGAATCAGTTTTAACAAATTTCATTTGTATAGCTATAGCACTATAATTTACATGACCGTATCTATACTTTCTTGTTTGCTTATCCATCAAGCAATCCTCTCTAGCGCAAATACTTGGCATTCAAATAAACCTTTATCTAATGATAGCAGCTCCTTGAAGACAAAAATAAATGATATGACTAAAGTGAAAGAATTATATGGTGGAAAAAATGAGCTAGGTGATCCACTTAAAGTAGTTATTAAACCGTTAACTGATTATTTACCTATAAATAATCAATTGCAACAGAAAGAGTCCCCCTACACAACATACTGGAATGAAGTTGCTAACAGCAATCTAAAAGTGGCAAAACATGTTCTTTCTGACGGAAGGCTCCAATTGAATTGGACAAATGAATCCAATGAATCAGTTGAAACTTTACTTCCAGCAATTGCTTATTCTAGAAGTGAACTTTGGTTGAATGAAAAAAAACTAAGTACTTCTCAATATAAAACTTCTACTATTGGGAGTATCATTCTCCAAGCAGTGCCTGGTAAAAATTCGTTAGTGCTAGGATATAAACCAACCACTGCTTTCATTATTACAAAATATGTCCAAAATATTTCTTACATTTGCTTAGTTCTTTATCTTATCTATGCAGGAATTTATAAAATAAAAAAACGTCATTAAAAAAATAAAACGAGTCGGAAATTATCTTCCACTCGTTTTATTTTTTATCCACAATACACCGTCAAGTGTTTAGGCAAAATTTTCAGCGTAATTGGCAAAGCAGCTCCTTCATCACCATCCACATTAGTGGTTAATTCTTCTTGGTTTTCTAAGGAGATTGTTCCTTCTTTAAAGGTTAGGTAAACTAAATTATCAGTGGACTGGTCGACGCCTTTTAACAAATCTGGGACTGCTTTTACTGCATCCCATAATGATTGATCTTTTAAATAAACTAAATGAAGTTTGCCATCATCCACTTGGGCCTCTGGTAATAATGTTTCAAACCCACCGATTGAATTCGTTAAGCCAACTAAAACGGTACTACTTTCAATGGTTTGTTCTTTTTGATCCAAGCTTAAATGAAAAGGATACGTTTGAGCATTCGCTAAATGTTTGGCACCTGAAATAAAATAAGCGAGTTTTCCTAACTTCGTTTTTTGTTCAACGTCCACGTCGTTAATTGACTCTGGAATCGTCCCAATTGCAACGACATTCATAAAGTAGTCGTCATTGATTTTCCCCACATCTAAAGCACTGGTTTTTTCTAAATCTAATTGTTGAATCGCTTCTTCAGGGTCCATCGGTAAATTCAAGGCTCGCGCTAAATCGTTCACCGTTCCTAAAGGAAAAAAGCCAAATTTTGGGCGGTAAGCTTGTTCTGCCAACCCGCTAATTCCTTCATTAACGGTTCCATCTCCCCCCATTACGAAAACACTGTCGAAGTGACTTTCCGCAGCTTCACGGGCAAATTGTTCTGCATCGCCGCCTTTTTCTGTTTGTTTCACTACAACTTCATCAAATAACTGCTTTAATTTTTCTTCTGCTAACGTTTCAAATTCTTTGGCTTTTTCACCACCAGAACTGGGGTTAACAATTAAAACTGCTTTTTTCACTGGCACCACTCCTCATTGATATCTAAATCGTTTGATTCCTTACAATTATTATAAAAGATATTTTTAATTCTGGCGAAAAATATGCTGACACTTGCTTAACAAACAAGCATTCCTGCTCCTCACTACTTTTCAAAACGTTCTTTAAAGCAATAGGCAAAATAATAGAACAATTTCCAAAAATCTTGCCAAACTTTTGGATCCATCCCCGTCAATTCATGAATTCGTTTCAAGCGGTAATTCAATGTATTTCGATGGATATGTAATACTTGTGAGGTTTCATTGATGTTTAAGTTATGATTGGCGAAAAAAATAACGGTTTCATAGTATTCATCATAAATCGTCTGGATGGTTTCAAAAAAATCCAATTCAATATGAAAAGGAAAATTAAAAATTCCTTGAATGAAAAAATCTTCTGCTTGGTAAAACTTAGCCTTTTCTAATTGGAGAAACGATAGAAGTAAATACGTGTTTTGTGCCTCTTGGACCATTTGTTGAATCGTGGCTTTTTCCGAACTTATCACAAGATATTCTGTTACTGGCTTTGTTATCTGAGGTGGTTCAGAAGTAATCACCAGATAACAATTTTCCCATTCAAATATTTCATGGCCAGGATAATAACTGGATAATAAGCGCTTGTCCTTGGTCAGTACACAATGATTCTGGTCGTCTAATTGAAGGTTATATAGTTCCAACGCTTCAAGTTTTAAGGCTTCTGAGTAAGCAGAATCAACATGCATTAAGTGCTGGATAAACTGATTTTTTTGTTTTTTCTTTTTTTCGCGTTCTTGTTGTGTATTTAATTCTTCTGTCAGTAAAAGAACAATCGAGCGCACAAGCTTGGTAAATTTGCGCACCTCGTCTGGTTCTCCTGAAATGCCTACGACACCTAGAATGTGATCATTCAAAATAATCGGTTCATTGGTGCCTTTTTTCTCTAAAGAAGTATCTTTATAAATTTCAATATTTTTTCGTTCATTGATGGCTCTTTCTGCGCCACGATGGCGCTCCCCAATTCGAGCAGAATCTCCACTCGCAATAATTTTTCCTCGTTCATCCATAATATTGATGTTATAAGGAATATCTGCCATCAACTTTTCAACAATTTTATTTGCTTGGATTTTGTCTAATTTTAACATTGCTATCGCCAACTTTCTAAAAAGCGAGTAGCGTTTGGGACATAAGCCACAATGACTTATGTCCCAAACGCTTAATTCTTCAGATCAACGACTGAACATTTTTATTTCAGCTTTCATTACTGATGATACCATGGTTAGTTCTTAGTCACAAGGCACCAGCTGTAATGTACGAGCAATATTTTCAACGGTTCTTTCTAAGTTAACTGGTCCATTTTTCAATGCTGCTTCCAATGGTTCGGCTTTGGCCAAAATTCCAAAAATAGCCGTCATCCCTTCTTCATAGAGGACATCCACATCTTTGCCGATATAGCCAGCACAAGCGAAAACCGGTTTTTGATACTTCTTGGCCAAACGCGAGACGCCATAAGGGGCTTTGCCGAATTTTGTTTGAAAATCCATCCCACCTTCACCAGTAAAGACATAATCAGCGGCTTTTATTTTTTCTTCTAATTGATTCACTTCTACGACAATATCAATCCCTGGGCGTAACTGAGCTTTTGTGAATGCTAGTAACCCTGCACCCAAACCACCAGCAGCTCCTGCGCCTGGCATCATCTCAATATCAATGCCGATTTCTCTTTTGATGATCGCTGCATAATGGGCTAAGTTTTTATCTAATTGAGCCACCATTTCTTCTGTCGCACCTTTTTGCGGGCCAAAGACATGAGACGCCCCTGTTGGCCCTGTTAGTGGGTTATTCACATCACTTGCTACTAGAACTTCGGTAGCAAAAATACGTTGATCAAACTGTGTTAAATCGATCTGCGCCAGTTTATCTAATGCACCACCGCCACGTTTCAATTCTTGTCCTTCCTTGTCTAACAAACGCGCACCAAGTGCCTGAATCATACCTGCACCCCCATCATTTGTCACGCTACCACCAATGCCGATAATGATTTTTTTTGCCCCATGATTGAGCGCATGTTGAATCATTTCTCCTGTACCATAAGTAGAAGTGATCAAGGGATTACGTTCTGCTGCTTTGACCAATTCAATTCCGTTGGCTTTCGCCATTTCAATGACCACCGTTTCTTGGTCACCTAATAAGCCGTAATAGGTTTCAACGATTTGATCAGGAAGCGGTCCTGCCACACGCACTGGTACTCTTGTGCCTCCTGTTGCATCCACTAAGGAATCCACCGTTCCTTCCCCGCCGTCTGCCATCGGGACATGTTGAATGTCTGCATCTTTAAATACAGCTAAAATCCCTTTTTCCATTGCCAGACAGGCTTCTTTTGCACTCATACTTTCTTTAAATGAGTCTGGAGCCAAAACAAATTTTTTCGTCATCTTTTCGCGCCTACTTTCCAACTAGTTTAAAATAAAGCCATATAAAATGGTTGCAACAATCGTCATTACCCCACCGACACACATTTCATAAGGAATCACTCGAATTCTTTCTTTAATCGTCATATTCATACTTTGTGCCGTAATATGGAAATAATTGCCTTGAGGAACACTATCAATCACAGTTGCCCCAGTATGCACCATGACTGCTGCTGAAAGTGAAGATGTGCCCATATCTAAAATCGCTGGTCCAAAAGAACCTGTCGCTAAAATAACCGCTGTGGATGTTGAACCAACTGCTAAGCCCATTAAAATACCAGAAATCGGTGCCAAGAAGGTTCCAGAAATTCCCATAACAGAAATTAAGTGGACAATTTGTGTTGATAAATCAGAAACAGAAATTAATCCAGCAATTGCACCTGCACCAATTAAAATTAAAACGGTATCGGTTACTCTCTTCAAGCCAGAAGATGCATAAAAGGCCAGTTGTTTTGTTTGCCCAATCGCAATTGTCCCAACAACTGAAGCGAACGGCAAAATATACAGAGCATCAATATTCAAACTTTTGATGAAAGAAATATTTAAAACGGCGCCAATCGGATTAAGTAATAATAAGACAATCGCTAACACTGGCGCGATTAACGCCTTTTTCAAAGGTAATAATTCTTTTGTTTGTTCCTCCACAAGATCCGTTTCTTTGACCATTGATCCTTTACTTCTCATGATATTTGCAAAAACAACAGCTGTAATTAAGCCAAATACGGCTGGAATAAAGCCAGCAATCATAACG
>NZ_JAHLRI010000058.1:0-13737 GCF_018919685.1 Enterococcus sp. S183_ASV_20 | reverse complement strand
CAATCAACGTAATCATATTCCAAGAAAATCATTGAATTACAGAACACCAATTGAGATATTTTTGAGCTATGTACAAGAAGCATTTTATTCTAACTTAATTTGACAAATCATAAAAAATAAAAAGTGTGACGTAAATACGAATTTTGTTTGAAACTATGCCTGAGACTCTTTCTTTTTCAAAATAAGGTATGGTATAGTTATAACAGAAATAAAACTAAAAAAAACAGGAGTGCATAAGAGAATGAAGAAAAAACTAATCTTAGCTGCAGCGGGCGCAATGGCCGTTTTTAGTTTAGCAGCGTGTTCAAGCGGTTCAAAAGATATCGCAACAATGAAAGGTTCAACAATTACTGTTGATGATTTTTATAACCAAATTAAAGAACAAAGCACTAGCCAACAAGCGTTTAGCCAAATGGTTATTTATAAAGTCTTTGAAGAAAAATATGGCGACAAAGTAACTGACAAAGATATTCAAAAAAACTTTGACGAAGCCAAAGAACAAGTAGAAGCACAAGGTGGAAAGTTCTCTGATGCATTAAAACAAGCTGGTTTAACTGAAAAAACATTCAAGAAACAGTTAAAACAAAGAGCAGCCTATGATGCAGGTCTAAAAGCCCACTTAAAAATTACAGATGAAGACTTAAAAACAGCTTGGGCAAGTTTCCATCCAGAAGTAGAAGCACAAATTATCCAAGTTGCTTCAGAAGATGATGCCAAAGCTGTCAAGAAAGAAATCACTGACGGCGGCGATTTCACAAAAATTGCTAAAGAAAAATCAACAGATGCTGCTACGAAAAAAGATGGCGGTAAAATTAAATTTGATTCACAAGCAACAACTGTTCCTGCCGAAGTTAAAGAAGCTGCCTTCAAATTAAAAGATGGCGAAGTGTCAGAACCAATTGCTGCAACAAATATGCAAACCTACCAAACAACCTACTATGTAGTGAAAATGACGAAAAACAAAGCAAAAGGCAATGACATGAAACCTTATGAAAAAGAGATCAAGAAAATTGCTGAAGAAACAAAATTAGCCGATCAAACATTTGTTTCGAAAGTCATTAGTGACGAATTAAAAGCGGCCAATGTGAAAATTAAAGATGATGCCTTCAAGAACGCTTTAGCAGGCTACATGCAAACTGAATCTTCAAGCGCTTCTTCAGAGAAAAAAGAATCAAAATCAAGTGATTCTAAAACAAGCGATACCAAAACAAGCGACTCTGAAAAAGCAACAGATTCTTCAAGCAAAACAACAGAATCTTCTTCTAAATAAGCATAAAAAAGAGAGTGGTCGATTGACCACTCCCTTTTTTTATTTATCTTTTGGAACATAGAAACTGCGGTTATCTAAACCAAAGATTCGTTCCGTATACTCCCCAGGCTGTGTTTGACGAATTGCCCCTAGCATCATTTGAATGGACGCATCCATGGTATCAATTTGATGTAAGATTTCCGCTTCCATAATTCTTGGTCGCACAGGTGAGCCATATTCCAACAATCCATGGTGGGCTAAGACCATGTGCCGAAGAACGACAACGTCTTCTTCTCGATCATCAATTTTCAAAGCCAAACACGCCTTGGTAATTTCCTCATCCACCAAAACTAAATGACCAATTAAATTCCCTGCCACCGTATATTCTGTCGTAATAGCGCCAGATAACTCTAAAACTTTTCCTAAGTCATGTAAAATAATCCCCGCGTATAATAGTGACGTGTTAATTTCAGGATATTCCTTAGCAATTGCTTTGCCTAGGCGCAACATTGAGACAGTGTGGTAAGCTAAGCCATTCGCAAAAGCATGATGGTTCCGTTTGGCTGCAGGAAATTCATAAAATTCTTGTTGGTATTTCGTCATGAGATAGCGCACAATACGATTCCAATGAGCATTGGTAATCTCAAAAATCACTTGATTGATTTCCTCGACCATCTCTTCTTTTTTCAAAGGCGCTCGTTCCATATATAAACTTGGCTGGCTTGGTTCCTCTGCTGTCGCTAAACGCATGTGTAAAATTTTTACTTGGGGTTTATTTTGATAAACTTCTCGTTTCCCATTCAGTAAAACAACGTTTCCCGCAGTAAACCGTGTAATTTCATCCTCAGAGGCGTCCCAATATTTTCCGTCAATCGTGCCAGATGTGTCTTGAAAGGTAAAGGCAATAAACTTTTTCCCATTTTTAGCTACACGTACATCGGCATTTTTAATTAGAACAAATGATTCAAAAAGTTCTTCTACTGTTAATTCACGTAATTTTTTCACTTGACGCTTCCTCCTTCTAACGCAATTACTCTTTGTTGTAAGTCCTGATAATAGCTTACCATTTCTTGGTCAGAAGAAAAACAAATGACTTGCTGTTTTTGACCAAATTTAGTAAATAATTCAGCTAATTGGGCTTTTCTTTGATGATCATAGTGTAACCAGCCATCATCAATGATAATTGGACAAATCAGTTGCTCGCCTTGGACTGCTAAAAAGGCAAAACGAACAGCCATCATCAATTGATCTTTAGTGCCAGTTGATAATTCATGTAAATAAAACATTTCTTGTTCTTTCGTCACCGCAACTAGTTGACCTTCGGCTACTTGGATTGATTGATAACGCTGATTTGTTAAAAGTGCAAAGTAGCTTGATGCATACTGTAATAAGCTGGGCAATTGTTGTTCCGAAAGCTCTGTTAATAGGTCCATTAGCAGTTGTCCCGCTAGTTGATACCCAGACCAACGTTGAGCTAGTTCTTTGATTTCCGCTTTTAAAATTGCTTGTCGTTGATACAACTCATCTAAGGTACCATCCGTCATTAATTGTTGTTTTTCATAAATCAGCGCTTGATACTGTTCTTGTATTTTATCTAACTGACTTTCTTCCAGTGCTTGTTGCTGCGCCAGTTGTAAAGAACGGTCTTTTAACGTTGCTTCTGTTACCGCTTCTGGAAACAGATTACCTAATTGCGTCGCTAATTCTTGCCCACGACCAACTTGGGCTTGCTGAGTGGTCAGCTGTTGAATCCTTATTGGAACATCAGCGATTGATAGAATCCGATAACGAATTAGTAAAGGCTGAATTCGTGTTAATGCTTCTTGCTGTTTAGTTTTCAACTCTCGTAACTGCTGTTTGAGATAGCCATCTGCTTGATACTCCTGAGCAAAGCGAACCTTCTCCATTTCTTCAGCAAATCCTTCTAAAAAGTGTAACTTTTCTGAAAGGCTCTTTCCTTGTAAGGGTAAATGCGTCATCAATGGAAAGACTTGTTCTTCAAATCCTTGGCGTTTTTGTTGATTTTCCTTCAATTGACTCATGAGTTCTTCATTTGTTTGAACAAGCAATAAATAGCGCGTAATCAATTCCCGCTGATTCATTAAAGTATCAATTTGATTCATTTTTCCTAATTGATGGAGTTGGGCTTGCTCCGCTACTGATTGTTCAAGTTGTTCCACTTGCAGTTGTGCCTCACGTTCTTGATTCAGCGCTTGTTGGAACTGTTCATTTAAATAATCTAGTTGCGAAAGTTTCGTCTTCCATTCTTCTTTCACTTCATCAGAGGAAGCTTCTTTTCTAGTGGCGTAGCTAAGCACTTCTTTCGCGATAAGACTAACTCCCGCGAGAACTAGGCCCCATTTTAAAGGGCTTGGCAAAAAGAAACCGAGTAATGCAAGGATACTTCCTAGCAATAACCAAAGTGGTTGACTTGTTTTCTGCGCTTTTTGGGCACGCGTCGCTTCACCAAAAAATGCGGCATGCGCTTTTTCAAAATCCGTTAACTGGTCTTCCAGATTTTCAATTTGAGAAGCCAAGAATGCTTTCTGTTCTTGTCCTTTTTGAAGAGCTTGCGTATACGCAACTTGTTGTTGGCGCCACTTTTGAACGGTTTCGTTGTCATAAAAAAGCTGTGGTGGTCGTTCAGGCGACCATGACCATTCGTTCTCTAAAAGGACCATTTCTTGACGATTTTGCTCAAAGGTTTGGGTCATCCATTCCGATTCCGTCATCAATTGTTGCATATCATAGCGTTGATTCAACAATTGTTGAATCAATGCTTCTTGTTCTAGGTAAAAAGCATAGCCTTCTGGAACATCGAGCGCTTCTGACTGAAGAGATAACTCTTTGGTCAAACGTTGTCGTTCTTTGTCTAGGTACATATATTCTTGAAAGGTTTCTTCTAATTGAACTTGGTCTTCTTTTACTAAAACAACGTTCTCTGTTTCTTCAGGTAGTGACTGCCATTCTTCGTACAAGGGAAAGTGACGTTGCTGTTCCGCAACCTGTAACAAGTCCTGTTGCGTTTCTTTTAATTGCTGTTGCAGTGTCACTCGCTGTTGTTCTGTTTCGCGAATCGTTTCTTCTAATTGTTGAAAAGTTTGTTGCTGCGCTTCTTTCTCTTGAATTTGCTCTTTTAGTTCTTGATAAGCCGCCAACTTCTGATTGAGTAATGGCTGCTGTCCTTTACCTTTAAAGATTTTTTGTGCTTCTTTAAAGTACGTATTTCGGTAAGTCAAAAGTTGTTGACTACCAGAAACACCAATGGCTAACAAGGATGTTTGCAGTTCCTCTTCTGTCAACTTATCACTCGTAATTAATTGTTCTTGTTGGAAAGTAAAAACCTCTTGAAATAACTTTTTCGTTAGCGGATGTAACATTTGCTGTAAGGTTTTTTCATCCCCCATTTGTTGTTGATAATAAATGATTGCTTGCCCTTTATTTTTTTCTTTAAAACGCTCGACTTGAACTTCCCCAAACACAGGATGTGCCAACCACAAACGACCACCATACGAACCACCATTTTTAGGTGCGTAATCGCGTTTTCTTTTGCCCTTTGTGGGAAAACCAAACAGCATTGCTTGAATGAATTGATACAATGTGGACTTGCCAACTTCATTTGCGCCGTACAGCAATTGATTACCAGATTCAAATGTAATTTTCTGTTGTTGCCATTTTCCAAAGCCCACAATCTCTACTGCGAGTAATTTCATAGTGGGTCCTCCTGAATAGTAAAGTCTTCATTAATTTGCTCATGTGCTAGGCGCAAGCTCTCTAATCGCCACTGCTCATCCATTGAAAAAATTCCAGCAAATTCTGGATAACGTAACAATTCCTTGGTGGTATCTTCAAAAATAACTGGATCTAAGTATGTTTTTTCTAATGCCGTTAATAAGTTGGGACTAGCGGCTAAATAGATCGGTTCTTTCGTTGGTTCCTCTGCTTGCAATATTAGGTGATAAACAAAAAAATCACCTTGCGTTTTTTGTAAAAGCTGCTGCTGTAAGTAGCTTAATAGTTCACCATTGACAATGGCTTGCACCACGGTCACATCCAAATGTTGCGTTTCTTTCAGTGTCAACGCCATCAATTGCTGTTGCTGATGCGCATGCCACTTCGTCAGCAAACTGGTTTCAAGATAAGACAAAACGCTTTGGGTGTCACGGCATTGCGCAAGAGATACTTCTTCATTCGTCCAATCTATTTCTGCGACTTTTTCAAATTGAACAGTCGCTTGATTTTGGGAAAGTGTGACCACTGCAACACCTTGTAAAGACTGTTCTTTTTTCGTGTGCCCTTGAGGTGTTCCAGGATAAACAATTAGCGGTTGTTCACTAACAATTTGCGGCTGATGAATGTGGCCCAATGCCCAATAATTATAGCCAGTGGCTTTTAAATCCTTCCATGTAAACGGAGCATAATTTTGTTGCGCTTTCCGACTGGTGTCTCCATGATAAATCCCAATATGAATGTCAGATTCTGCTTGTTTGATAGGAAATTCTAGTGCTTTATTTTCATCAATCCAGGGATGCTCATAACTAAACCCCGAAACAGCCACTTGTTCGCCCGCTTTCGTTTCAAAATACAGCGTCTCAACCATTTCTTTTTCAAATAAAAAAACATTGTCTGGAAAAGAAAACCAATAGCGGTCTTTTTTATAGTAATCATGATTCCCAAATGTTAGAATCACAGGGATTTCTGCTTGTTTCAACTGTTCTAATGCAGCCATCAATTGGGCTTGCATTGAAATAGAGGTCTGACTTTGATGAAACGTATCTCCTGCAAAAATAACCAAGTCCACCGTTTCTCGAATGGCAACTGTTACGATATTCATTAACAATTGTTGATTAGCTTCTCTTAAGCGCTTCGCTAAGGCTGTCGGGATCCCAGTTAACCCTTCAAAAGACCGATCCATGTGTAAATCAGCTGTATGCAATAGTTTCATCGTTTCCCCTCCTTTTCTCCTCCCTTTATCATATCATTTTCTGCCAGCTTGGTCAGTAAAAACATACGAAAATTTGTTCGTTTTTTTATTTTCAGTAAAAGAAAAACTCTGACAAATTGTCTTATAGACAACTTGTCAGAGTTCAATTACGTAAATTAATCGTTATACATATCACCCACAGGAGTCATGATAATTCGGTTTAAATCATTGACAACTAAGCTAAACGCTTGTTCTTTTTGCATTAATTCGTTGATAACTGCTGTTTCTTGCACTTTCGTTGCAATGCTTTGTGCTTTTTCAGCATCTTCATCCGTGAATTCTTCACCGCGCATTTGTTTTTCTTGAAGTCCTTGTTGGAATCCTTGGAATTCTTTAAACAATGTGTAAGCTGCTTCGTCTGCTTTTACTTCTTCATACGCTGCTTGTAATGCTTTAAATTCGTCTAACTCACGTAGTTCACGTTCAATCTGATTGGCTGTATCATAAATGTTACTCAATGGAATCCCTCTTTTCTCAATAGTTTCATCTTTATTGTACCATTTCTCTTAGGTTTTCCCAACTAATTTCCTAATAAGCCTCCGAAAATTCCTTCAATCTTGTCTTTGACTTTTTTCGCGCCGTCTTTAATTTGTCCCCCAACTTCATTCAATGTATCTCCGAAATTGCTAGCGCCATCTTGAACAGAGTTTCCAAAGTCTTTTAAGTTATCCCGCCAATTAGAATTGGCACCACCGGTTAAACTATCGTTGCTATCAACAACTTTCCCACCTGTGGCATAAGCATCCGCGACAGGAAATTGTGCTTGTTTGACTTGTGGCAAGATGCCACTGGCTTGACTGTTGAACACCTGAGAGGCATATGTGGCGCTACTACCTTCCAGATAATGGGTTTTACTGGTTTCTTGGAAGCCTAACCAAGTAGCAATGACAACTTCTGGTGTATAACCAATCACCCACTGATCGTTCGTTTTACTACTATCGAAGTTGGTTTCTGTCGTACCTGTTTTACCAGCCATTACGTAGCCTGCTGGTTGTGCGTTGACCCCGCTCCCAGAACTAAAGACCCCTAGTAACATACTTGTAATCCCGTCTGCAACATCTTTGGTAATGACTTGTTCTTTCTTGACTTTAGTATTATCAACTACAATTGCGCCAGTTGAGTCGACGATTTTTGTAATTAAATGCGTTTCAGTTTTATAGCCTTCATTGGCAAAGGCACTATAAGCTCCCGCCATGGTTAGTGGCGAAACACCCGTTTGTAATCCCCCAAGTGCTAAACCATAATATCGATCTTTTTCTGATAATGGAATGCCAAATTTCTCTGTTTTTTCATAGCCTTTATCTAAACCAATTTGATGTAATAACCACACCGCTGGTAAATTTAAGCTTTCTCCTAAGGCTTGATACATAGGAACTTCTCCACTGTACGTGCGGCTATAGTTTTGCGCTGGATAGTAATCTTGTGGTTTATCTTCTAAAACAGAGTCTGGTTTATAGCCAGCCTCTAAAGCTGGTGTATAGACAGAAATTGGTTTTAAGGACGAGCCTGGTGAACGTTTTGTTTGCGTTGCAAAGTTAAAGCCTCGATAAACGTGTTCCCCTCGACCGCCCACCAGTGCTTGCACGCCGCCGGTTTTCGGATCAATGGCTACAGAGCCACTTTGAACCATGGCACCGTCTTCTGCATTGGGTGGAAATAGTGTATCATTTTTATAAGTTGCATCCATCGCATCTTGATATTTTTGATTTAAAGAAGTGTAAATCTTGTAGCCTTTATTTAAAATATCTTCTTCTTTAAATTTATAACGATTGACCGCTTCATCAATTACCGCATCAAAATAATATGGATATTTGTAACTATTTTCGTCGCCAACATAGGTGTCATTTAATAGACTCGCTAAGTTAACACTCGCTTCTTGATTGGCTTCTTCTTGAGACAGTTTTTTATTGTCGACCATTAGTTGTAAAACGGTATTCCGTCGCGCTGTGGCATTGTCAATGTAATCAATTGGGTTATAAATTCCTGGCCCTTTTAACATACCTGCTAGCGTTGCGGCTTCCCCCACTGTCACTTGGGATGCATCCACGCCAAAGTATTTACGAGCTGCATCTTGCACGCCCCAGACACCATTACCAAAATAAGAATTATTTAAATACATTGCTAAGATATCTTTTTTCGAATATTTCTTTTCGATTTCAATCGCTAAGAATAATTCTCTGGCTTTCCTATCTAACGTTTGCTCTTGCGTTAAGTAAGCATTTTTGGCTAATTGCTGCGTAATTGTACTTCCGCCACCACCGCCACCGATTTTCCCGAAGGTCAATTTTCCAACAACCGCACGGGCAATCCCTTTGATGGAATACCCTTTATGTTGATAAAACCCGCGATCTTCAGTTGAAATAACCGCGTCTTGAATATAAGGAGAAATATTGTCCAGTTCCACAAAAGTTCCTTTTTGCCCGAATAACTTTCCGACTTCCTCTCCTGATTCATCATAAACACGTGTTGATTCACTTAGCCCCGATTTTAGGGTCTCAACGTTTGCGGACTTGGCTAAGTAAAATAAATAAATACTGGCACCTAAAGCGACTACCAAACCAATTAACAAGAAAATTTTATTGATTTGATACTTTTTCCAAATCCGCTTTCTGGCTTGATGGAATTGTATTAAATAAGGCTTTATCCACGTCCAAAAATGACGTAATCCGACACCGACTTTACTAAAAAATTGTTTAAGATTGTCCATAGTACTCCCTCTGTTTACGTTTCTTGGCTAAGTCTACCATATTCTTGTGGGTACGACCTAGGTCTAAAGCATGAAAAATTCTTGAAAAACAATTTCAATGGTCTTTTCGCTGTAGCAAAGGAAATGTGGCCTTCACTAGAGGTAAATAATTGCTTACGTTTAGAAACGAGTCTTTATTTAGCCTCTATTCTATCATGCTTTTCTTCGTTTTTTATGTAAATTTGTTTAAGAATCTCTCAAGGAACTGCCTTTCTAACAAATTTCAGCTTTTTTTCCGTTCTGACTTGACCTTTTGAGTAGCTTTGTTACACTAAATAGCGAATCAGTGAAAGGTGGGATTTGGTGGAATATTCAATGAGATTACCTGAAAATTTTTCAACAATGACTGTAAAAGAACTATTAGAAAATGAGTGGCTAGTCCCTCGAAAAGTGCGCCATTTTTTACGCACGCGAAAAAATGTCAAAATCAACGGAGAAACAGCTGCTTTTCATTTTCCAGTCCAAGCTGGCGATTGTGTCACCTTAACGTTTGAAGAAACCGATTATGTGTTTCCCACTATTCATTTGGGGGAAGCAACGCGTGTGAAGGTTTTATATGAAGACGAACATTTAATGATTGTAAATAAACCTTATGGCATTAAAACCCATCCAAATCAGCCACAGGAAACAGACACCTTGTTAAATCATGTTGCTGCCTATTTAGCTGAGAAAAATCAGGTCCCTTATGTCGTTCATCGATTAGATAAAGAAACCAGTGGTGCGATTGTCTTTGCTAAAAATCCTTTTGTCTTACCTATTTTAGGGCGTTTATTAGAAACAAAACAAATTTACCGTCAATATCAAGCGATTGTAGCTGGTCACTTTAACCAAAAAGAACAGACAATCAATCAGCCGATTGGTCGTGATCGGCATGATCGCCGGAAACGACGGATTGATCCTCAAAAAGGGGATTCAGCGATTACGCATGTCCAAGTGGTCAAAGCTCTTTCTAATAATCAAACCGCAGTTACCTGTGTTTTAGAAACAGGTCGGACGCACCAAATTCGGGTCCATTTAGCTAGCGAAGGGCATCCAATTATTGGTGATCCGTTATACAACCCAAAATCGCAGGCAGCTCGTTTAATGCTCCATGCTTCACAACTTCATTTACTCCATCCGTTTACAAAAAAACAAATCGTTGTGACTGCAGCGCCTGGCCTATGGTAAAAAAACAGAAGAAATCGGACGGTAACCGCCGATTTCTTCTGTTTTTTTATTTTACCGCACATTCACTGCTGAGAACGGCATATCTGCGTTTGCTCAGTGTCTTGGTGTTAAACAGTTCCTGAGCTAACTCTCAGCCTTAATCATTTGTAGCCACTCTTTTTGTAAAATTCCGTAATTGTAGATATCCAGCCATTGGCCATCTTGAAATAACGCTTCTCTATCAATTCCTTCTTTTTTGAAGCCTACTTTTTCATAAACATGAATCGCGTTTTGATTGTTACTATTGACAGCTAATCTGATTTTGTGCAAGCCCAATTCATAAAAAGCAAATTTACAAATTAAAGACACCGCCTCAAAGCCATATCCTTGACCACGTTGCTCTTTTTGTAAAATAGCAATCCCTAAATTGGCCCCTCTATTTTTCAACTGTACATCAGACAACGAAACCCAACCAATAAATTCCTCTGTCGTATTTTCTAAAATAGCAAATAGAAATCGATCATCTTCTCCTTTATTAATTGTGAAATCTTTCCATTCTTCAAGCCCCCACGGATGTAAAGCATCCCAGCTCAAATGCCGAAGCAATTCATTATCCCATTGCTGCTTTGCAATATGTTCGATATATTCTTCTCTAAAATGAGAAAAGCCAACGTGTTTTCCTTTTAAAACATTTTCCATAAGAACACCTTTAATTTCCTAGATTATTTTTCTATTTGTTGACTATCTATTTCCTCGTATTTTTGTAAAAAAGTGGCAATTTTTTCGATGACACACGCATTTTTATCGCTTTGGTCATTCTCTACCTGAAGAACAAGCAACGGTTCATGCAGACTTAAGCGTAGCAAAAACCAACCACTGCCATATTGACCAGACACGTTTCCCCGAACACCTTCTTGGTTTTCACGGTCCACAGCAAAGTCTGCTTGATTTTCTACAAACAATTCAAAGTCTCGCAAGACTTGTTGCCCATAACAAGTAACATCCTCCGCAGTAATTTTGAAGCGAAATTCGTTGGTTTCTGCCGGTTGCTTCAATGTAGCAATCAGATCTCCTAACGTTTGATTGTTTTGTTTCAATTCTGGTAACAACATTAAAATTTTCGCCACGATATATGCACCATCATCCAGATTGTAGTTTTCTTGAAATGCTGCATGACCACTGGTTTCAATGGCTAACGGTGTCTGAAAGCCCCCATGATTCAATTCAATCATTTTATTAATGACATTTCGGTAACCAGAAATATAACGAATCTGTTGGCCGCCTTTTTCTTCAATAAATGTTTTTAAATGACTTGATGTTGGCGAATTTGTCACAATATAACTACCAGGCGCTTCTTTTAAAACGATTGCCGCTAAAACAGCAATTAAATTATTTCGGTTTAGTACCTCACCTGATTGGTCCACCACGGCCGAACGATCTACATCTGTATCAAAAATAATGCCTAAATCTGCTTGATTAGCTAAAACAGCCGTTTGAATACTTTTCATTGCTTCAGAATTATCTGGATTAGGTACATGATTAGGAAAATGCCCATCTGGTTCTAAAAACTGTGATCCCGTCGTATCAGCGCCCAAAACTTGAAGAACCTGCTCCGCAAAGAAGCCCCCAGCCCCATTACCCGCATCAACGATAATTCGAAAGCCCTGTAAAGGTTTCTCTTCTGGCGAATGAATTCCTTGGCGGATTTTTTCCACCAAATGCTCCGCATAAATTGGCAGTAACTCTTGCTTCATCAGTGTGCCATTTTCATTGGCTGTCAGCGGATCAGTATGAGATAAAATATACCGAATATCTTCTTTCTCTGCTCCACCTTCTGCTGTGAAGAACTTCAAGCCATTAAAGTAGTAAGGCAAATGGCTAGCTGTAATCATAATCGCTGCATCACATTGAAACGTTGGAAATTGAGTAGCCATAAACATAGCAGGCGTCGTAGCTAAACCAACGTCAATCACCTGAATACCTAATGAAAGAAACGTATCTACTAATGCTTGCTTAATCGGCTCCGCCGTTAGACGACTATCATGTCCGATTGCAATTGTCAGGCGCTGTTGTGCCTTTCGTGGCAGCTGTTTTTTGTCCTGTAACCAACGAACCACGCCCACCGCAATCTCGGCTACTGCTGTTGCGGTTAATGTTGCAGTTTGCTCTTCCGTATCCAAAGCAATTCCCCGAATATCCGAACCATTTTGTAGCGCTTTCAATTCTACCAAGAAAAAAACTCCCTTCTATTGATGCTTTCAATTTTAAAAAATCATATTTTCGATGCGTTCGATAAAGTGTTCCGCATCCTCTTCTGAACGTGTAATCACAATAATCGTATCCGCACCAGCCACTGTACCAGCCACTTCTGGATAAGCTACTTCATCTAAAAAGTTACTCACCACATCGGCATTTCCCATCTCTGTATGCAAGATGACAATAAATTGTACTCGCTCCATTCGAACAACTGAATCTTTTACTGATTCTCGTAATTTCTCTTCACTGCTTGTGCCTTGTGCTTGAGAAAAAATTGCATATTTGACACGACCATCTGCACCATGTGTTTTAACAATACTCATTTCACGGATATCTCTTGAAACAGTCGCTTGAGTGGCTCGGACGCCAAGTTCTTCCAAACGAGTGATTAATTCATCTTGTGTTTCAATTTCTTGTTGCATAATTAGTTGTTTAATCAAACGTTGGCGTTCTGCTTTTTTCATATAGACCACTCCTCTCCATTCATTTCTTTTATTATATCCAAAAATGAGTAAAAATACAGGTACTTTTCACATTAAACTCTTTATTTATCTGAAAAAGACTGGATAAATGTTTATATACCAGTCTTTTTCAGTAAAAAATACTTATTTAAGAAGATTCTTTTCTTTTAAATAGTCTTTCGCCACTATGCTAGGATCTTGCCCCTCCACATTGACTTGATAATTCATTTCACTCATTTCTTCTTCGCTAATTTTTCCTGCCAATTTATTCAATATTTCTGCTAATTCTGGATATTTTTCCAACGTTGCTGTTTTAATAAGTGGTGCTCCTTGATAAGGCGGAAATAGCGCTTGATCATCTTCTAACGTTACTAAATCGTATTGTTTCAATTCACTATCCGTTGAATAGGCATCAATCACATTTACCTCACCATTATTAATCGCTTGATAGCGTAATGCCGGTTCCATCGATTGGACATTCAGATTTAAATGATATTTTTCTTGTAATCCCTTATAACCATCTTGCCGATCAATAAATTCTAACGTAAAACCTGCTTTCAACTGATTGCTAATTTTCTGTAAATCACTAATCGTTTTTAATTGATGCGCTTTTGCAAATGAGCGCTTAACTGCGACGGCATACGTATTTTCATAGCGCATCGGTTTCAACAAAGTAAGGTTTTCTTGGTTTTTCAAGCCAGCGCGTGCCGCTTCATAGACTACTTGAGGTTGATTGTCTAGCTGAGGAGGATTTTTTAAAAAGGTTTCGATCACTGTGCCTGTAAATTCCGGATAAAGATCGATTTCATCTGATTTCAAGGCATTATATAAAAAAGTAGTCTTGCCAAAGTTTGGCTTTAACGTCACCTGAATGTCGCTATTTTCTTCAATTAAG
>NZ_JAHLRI010000057.1:0-13998 GCF_018919685.1 Enterococcus sp. S183_ASV_20 | reverse complement strand
CTTTCGTCGGAAATACAATTTGAGTGTACCATAAATGCCTTTTTATTTTTCTAACTTAATTTTACAATTCGCGTTTTGAAAACTACTTGCTATACAAGTAGTTTTCAAATAATTTTATCATCCTAATCTTCAACAACAGAAAAAATCCAAATTTTAAAATTTAGGCTTGACTAAAATATTTTTTTTGTATACCATGTAATCATGATAATCATTATCATTTAGAAGGAGAAAGTTATGTTAGAAGTGAAAAAGCTTACTGTTTGTTATAACGATTTTTTAGCATTGAACGAGATTTCTTTAAAAATACAAGAAGGTGCTTTAACAGGTATTATTGGTCCAAATGGTGCTGGAAAATCTACATTGCTTAAAGCAATGTTAAATATTATACCTCATCAGGGAGATGTCTCCATTAATAATGAAGACATCAATAAAAAACTGGTAAAGATTGCATATGTAGAACAAAAAGCTGATATTGATTTTACTTTTCCAATAAAAGTAAAAGAATGTGTATCTATGGGAACATATGCCGGAATGAAAGTTTTTCAAAGAATTAAAAATGCAGAATGGCAAAGAGTTTCAAAGGCTTTGGAAAAGGTCGATATGGGAAAATATTCTAATCATCAAATAGGAGAATTATCTGGAGGACAATTTCAACGTGTACTTTTAGCAAGATGTCTTGCTCAAAATGCAGATTTCATATTTTTAGATGAACCATTTGTAGGGATAGACTTAGTTAGTGAACGAATAATTATGGATACGTTAAAAGAATTGAAACATCAGGGAAAAACAGTGCTAATTGTGCATCATGATTTAAGCAAGGTAAAGAAGTATTTTGATAATATTATTCTTTTGAATCGAAATCTAATTGCTCACGGAAGTGTAGAATCTGTATTTAATGAAGAGAATTTAAAAAAAGCCTATGGAGATACTATATTTATTGGAGAGACTAACTATATAGAGTCAAGTAAAAATTAGCCAAATCAAAAAATATTTTATAACAGATAATTCCGAAAAAAGGGTACAACAAATAAGCTTCTTACCATTAGTTTTTTTGAATGTTCAATAGCTAATCAGAAACAATTATATAAGGCTCGTTTTTAGTCAAAATAGCATGAATCACGTAACAAAGCTTACGAGAAACCGCACCTAAGGCAGTTAGATGATGTTTTCCTTCGGAAACTTTTTTCTGGTAAAACGCACTAAAAACAGGATCACATTGAGAAGCTACTAAAGCCGCCGAAAACAAGGCTTTTCGCAAATATGGAGACCCTCGTTTACTCATAACATTATGCGTTGCCTCATATTGCCCTGATTGTGTCACGGAAGCGTCTATCCCAGCGTAAGCAACGAGTTTTTTCGGGTTAGAAAATTTTTGAATATCTCCGATCTCACCAAGAATAGTCGCACCGTTTATAGGACCAATTCCAGGAATTGTGAGAATAACAGAATTTAAAGTGTCCATTATGTGCTTGATTTCTCTTTCCGTTTCCTTTATTTGGCTTTCAATGAATTTTAATTGTTCAATCATTGAACGTAGTTGGAAGGTGAACGCTTCTTGAGCAAATTTTACTCCAAAGGAGTTAGAAGCTGCTTGCTTCAATTGGTCCGCTTTTTCTGCCTTGATTCGGTTCCTGCTTAACTCAGCTAAGTATTGGGCCAAAGTTTCTGAGGAAATGTTTTCTAAGTCGATCGGGGCACTAAACGCCAGCAATAACTCTTTAGAAGCTTTTCCGAAAACGCCCTGCTTGGTAAAAATCGTCGCGTATTCTGGAAAGACTTGATCCAATACGGCTATAATTTTTCTTTTGAAGTCGCTCGCTGTACCTACTAAATAAGTTCGGTAACGAGAAAGTTGTTTCAAAGAAAAAACATTTTCATCGGATAAGACCGTTTCGACAAATGAGCCATAGCGCATTAAGTCAGCAATCAAAACAGAATCAATAATATCGTTTTTTCGTTTCCGTATTTCTGTACCTTTACGCCATCCGTCTGTTTGAAGGGGATTCACAACGTGAATCAAATAATCTGATTCGTGAAGGTATGAAAAGATGGACAGCCAATAGTGCCCCGTGGCTTCCATCCCTATAACAAAGTCACTGGGTGCTCCGGAATAGTCGACCATTCGCTCAATTAATGACTCTGCTCCTTCAGTGGTGTTAGGAAATGAAAAACCTTTTAGTAATACCTTTCCTTCCTCGTTCATGATAGAAGCAACGTGAGTGCGTTTACCGATATCAATGCCTAAAAAGTACATGTATATCTGACCTTTCAAAAAAAGAATTTTGGATTGAAATCCACTCAACTGAAAAGCGTCACTACCTTGTACGAGATACGGAGTAAAGTAAGGACTTTCAACATCTAACTCATACGCAATCCACTTATCAGAGAGAGGAGCCAGTCTCTCGAGTGCGGGTTCAATGACCCAAGGGGGGAACGGCTTAGCCTCTCAATCCAATAAATATATTATCTCAAAAGAAATGAGTTAATACCAAATTAAAATAACGATGGTTCATAGGGTTATCCAATCAAAACCGGAAGGTTAAAACCCTAACTCTAATATACAAGGGGGAATAATATGCTTCAAAATTTTATTAATGGTCTGTATGACTTTCACTTTTTACAGAATGCTCTAATTACATCTGTAGTTATAGGGATTGTTTCTGGAACAGTAGGTTGTTTTATTATTTTAAGAGGAATGTCTCTTATGGGTGATGCTATTTCTCATGCTGTTTTGCCAGGAGTAGCAATTTCTTATATTTTAGGTATTAATTTTTTTATTGGTGCGATTGTATTTGGTCTATTAGCTTCTATCATTATTACTTTTATAAAAAGCAATAGTGTAATAAAAGGAGATACAGCAATTGGTATTACTTTCAGTTCTTTTTTAGCACTAGGAGTTATCCTTATAGGAGTTGCAAATAGCTCAACGGATTTATTTCATATTTTATTTGGAAATATTTTAGCTGTACAAGATATTGATAAGTGGATTACAATTGGCGTTTCGGTTTTAGTGTTGGTTATAGTAGTTCTATTTTTTAAAGAATTATTAATCACTTCTTTTGATCCATTAATGGCAAAAGCAATAGGGATGAATGTCAGTTTTTATCATTATCTATTGATGGTTCTATTAACTTTAGTAGCAGTAACAGCTATGCAAAGTGTGGGAACTATATTAATTGTTGCAATGTTAATTACACCAGCAGCTACAGCATATTTATATGCAAATAGCTTGAAAACTATGATATTTATTTCTGCAACAGTCGGAGCAAGTTCATCATTGCTTGGATTGTTTATTGGTTATAGTTTTAATATAGCAGCAGGATCAAGTATTGTTTTAACAGCGGCATTCTTATTTGTAATTAGTTTTCTAATCTCACCAAAACAAAAATTTTTAAGAAAGAAGGAGAGAAAGTTATGATGAGAAAATGGGAAGCAGTACTGGGAAGTCTGGGGATTTTGATTGCTCTTTTTATATTCGGGGCATGTTCAATAAATAGTAAAGACAAAGATAAAGTGGCTTCGAACGAAAAATTAAAAGTAGTAGTTACTAATTCGATTTTAGCAGATATTACCGAAAATATAGCAAAAGATAAAATTGATTTACACAGTATCGTACCTATTGGGAAAGATCCCCACGAATATGAACCTTTGCCTGAAGATGTTCAAAAAACTTCAAAAGCAGATTTGATTTTTTATAACGGTGTTAACTTGGAAACTGGAGGAAATGCTTGGTTTACAAAATTAGTTAAAAATGCGAACAAAGAGGAAAACAAAGACTATTTTGCAGCAAGTGATGGCATAGATGTTATTTACTTAGAGGGTCAGAGTGAGAAAGGGAAGGAAGATCCCCATGCTTGGTTAAATTTAGAAAACGGTATTATTTACGCTAAAAATATTGAAAAACAGTTAGCGGAAAAAGATCCTGATAATAAAAAATTCTATAAAGAAAATCTAGATAAGTATATTGAAAAATTGGATTCTCTAGACAAAGAAGCTAAATCTAAATTTGCTTCAATTCCGAATGATAAAAAAATGATTGTTACAAGTGAAGGATGCTTTAAATATTTCTCGAAAGCGTATAATGTGCCTTCTGCTTACATTTGGGAAATCAACACTGAAGAAGAAGGAACACCAGATCAAATAAAACACTTAGTTGAAAAATTACGCACAACAAAAGTTCCCTCCTTATTCGTGGAAAGCAGTGTGGACGATAGACCAATGAAAACAGTATCAAAAGATACCAATATTCCTATCTATTCAACGATTTTTACTGATTCAATTGCAGAAAAAGGACAAGATGGTGATAGTTACTATGCGATGATGAAATGGAACCTGGATAAAATTGCTGAAGGCCTTTCGAAATAATTTGGAGGGTAGGTATGGTACAAATTAAAACAACTACTATACTAATTTATTTACTAGCAATTCAGGAATTATCAAAAAGAAAAAAGAAATTAAAAAATAATGATTTAGCAAAAGTTCTAAGTGTTAGTCCAGCATCTGTAAGTGAGATGCTGGCTAAACTTAGATATGAGGACTATTTAGATATAGGATTTCAATTAACTGATAAAGGGAAAAAATTTATTGACGATTACAAAAAAGGTTTTAAGTAAAAGACTTTATTTTTAGGGAGGATAAGAAAATGGCTATTGGAGTGATTATGATAGGACTTATCCTAATAACTGGATATAATTTTTTTAAATCTTTCTCGGATTATTTTAGAAAAGGTGAATGATTTAGATGAGTCTATTAATTCTTGTAGGATTGCTTTTTGTATCAGTTATTTTGCTCTTTCTCATTAGTTTAGCTCTAAGGAATGAGTTCAGTAATAGACGAACGATTGAAACTTCAAGTCCTGTGTAATATAATATAGTTAATTCATCTTATTAGGAGGAAGTACCCATAGAAACCAGAGATTATATTACAACTCACCAAAAATTAATAGAAAGTGGACTAAGCCATTTTGAAAAAGAAGGATTTCAGCAAACTAAGATAAGGCAACTGTGCTTGACCGCAGGCGTAACTACGGGTGCTTTTTATAAACATTTTACTTCTAAGGAAGCGTTATTTGAAGAAATTATTCAGCCGCATATTAATGCGCTTATTAACATGTATAATGAAGAGTTTACCAAATACCTCTTAAACTTAGAAAATATAGATATAGAGAAAAGTTGGAGAGAGAACTTCAATGAATTAGATCCATTTATTAATTATATTTTTGAGAATAAACGTATATTCGATTTGGTTTTATTCCAATCAGCTGGAACCAAATATCAAGATATTGTTGAAAAAATTACATCATTTGTGACAAAAAAGACAGTCTGTTGTCTAGATAAGTTAAAGACTATCGGAATGATCAATCAAAATTTAGTCTTTAATGAAGAAGAAATCCACTTCTACATTTACTCATTCTACGCTACATTCTATGATATATTGAAGCATAGCTATTCAAAAGAAAAGACTATGCTATTAACCAGAAGATTGTATCGATTTTCTGTTCCTGGGTGGATTGAATTACTGAGTTAATTAAAAAAAAGCTTGCATTGAGAATTGTTCTCAGTTATGCTTTTTGATAAGATCGCACTGTTATCTGAATAACGGTACATTTTTATCAGCTTAAGATAACAGTGCGATCTTATTTTTTGGAGGTGAAAGAGTGTCAAAAATCAATCCGTTAACCTTAATTACTTTAAATATTTTTTTCCCGGTCATTATTTTTTTAGGAAAGGGAAATATATTTCAAGTGGGGTGTTTCATTATTGCTACAGTTTTAGTATTGATGTTTCGTAAAATAAAGACATGTATTTATTTCATCTTGATTTATTCAGTTCTGTTTTTAGCAATGAAAATTATTGATGCTATCAAGATAGAGTTTTTTACTATTTTTTTTGGGACATCCTTATATATTGTATTTCGAATGTTGCCGGTCGTAATGATTTCATGGTTGTTGGTTAGTGTCTATACTAGCAATGAATTATTATCCTCTTTAGAAAAAATACATTTACCGAAAAAAATAATGTTAAGTATTACAGTAGTGATCAGATTCTTTCCGACTTATCGTTCTGAAATAAGAATGATTAAAGAATCTTTAAAAATGAGAAACATTCGCTTGTCTTTTTTTCAGCCTCTGCAATATTTGGAATTTCTGTTAGTTCCCGTTCTTATACGTGCAACTATGATTGCTGAAGAAATGACCGCTAATGCAATAACAAAGGGGATAGAATCTCCTGTGAAAAGAAGTTCTTACTATAAAACAAACATGAGCTTATTAGACTATATCATCCTGTTTTCCGTTACTATTTTTTTCTTAAGTATTTTGATTTGAGGTGAAAGAATTGTTTGAATTTAACAATGTTTCTTTTTCATATAAGGATGTTAAGGAACAAGCGCTTGTTGACCTTAATTTTTCAATAAAAAAAGGCAGTCTTACATTGATTACTGGTTCTTCTGGGAGTGGGAAATCCACACTATTAAAGTTAATGAATGGACTTATTCCAAGACTTTATGACGGAAAATTGGTTGGGGAAATTTTGTTTGAAAATAACTCGCTAAAATCCTTAACACAAGAAAGTATATCAAAAAATATTGGCTACGTAAGTCAAGATCCTAGAGGACAATTCTTTACAACAAATACAACGAGTGAGTTAGTATTTTCGATGGAAAACTTTGGATTTACAAAAGAGCATATGGATAAAAGAATCAATGAATTAGCTGAATTATTAGATCTTTCAAATATATTAGATAAAAACATTTTTTCGCTATCAAGTGGTGAACGGCAGAAAATTTCTATTGGATGTAGTTTATCGCTAAACTCTAAATTAATTATATTGGATGAACCGTCTTCAAATTTGGACTTCAAAGCGACTAAGAAACTTGCTGACTTACTTTGTGATTTAAAAAATAAAGGATTTACTATTGTTATAGCTGAACATCGTTTTTACTATTTGAAAGAATTAATTGATCAAGTTCTATTTGTTAAAAATAGAACTGTAAAAACTACAACTATTCAGTTGTTAAAAACTGAAAACAATAACGCATTAAGGAAATTTGACATTTTTAATAGTTCGATTGAAGTTCCCTATATCGAAAAGGCAAGTGCAGATGTATTAAAAGTTGAAGAAATTACTTATGAAAATATTCTAAAAGACATAAATTTTGATGTCAAAGTTGGAGATGTTATTGGTTTGGTAGGGAAAAACGGTGTGGGGAAAACAACCTTACTAAGAATACTCATGAAGATTATTCGCCCTACCAAAGGAAAGATAATCGAAAATAAAAAAAATTTGTCATCGCCGTTTTTAGTAATGCAAGAAATGGATTACCAATTTTTCACAGAATCAGTGAGGAGCGAGTTAGCCCTTGGGAATGAAATAGTTAGTAAAGATCAGCAAGAAAAAATTTTAAAAAAAATGGAACTTTATAAAATGAAAGATCAATTACCGTTTGATTTATCCGGTGGAGAAAAACAAAGATTATTGGTTTCTATAGCTTCATTGTCAAAAACTAATTTATTTCTATTTGATGAACCTACAAGTGGGTTGGATTATATCAATATGGAAAGGATTGCTGACCTTATTAAAGACTTAAAAGAAAGGGGTGCAGTAGTTATAGCCACTCATGATCCGGAATTTCTTTATAAAACATGCAATAGAATTATTTATTTAAAAAATGGTGGAATAAAAAAAGATATAAAACTTAGAGTAGAAGATTCAACTTTGATAGAACAGATTTTTAATGACATAACGAAATAGAATTGAGGAGAATATATATGAAAACAAAAGATTATATTTTTATTGGTTTAGCTACAGTTATTTCCCTAGTAATTTACTTTTTTTCAATAATGATTAGTAGTATTGGTGGGGCGTTTGGTCACAGCATATCCCCAGGGATTTTTGGATTATTATCTGGAATCATATTTGTTTATATTAGTTATAACTACTCTAGAAAAGGAATTTTTACTATTTACACAATAGTTTTGTTATTATTTTTTACGTTAATGGGTGGGGCGTACTTACCTTGGTTTATCAGTTCGATTAGTACGGCGATCTTAGCTGATATTATTCTATCCGTATTTGGATATGATCGAGCAATTCCTCAAGTTGTGTCTTGGGCTCTAATGCAATTAGGCAGTGCTGCCGGACAGTGGATTCCCATATGGTTCTTTACAGATCGTTTTCGTCAAGACTGGATAGATAGAGGACAATCTGCTGCAACAATGGATGCAATGATCCACTACGCGGTGGGTATATGGGGAATCATTTCAGTGTTAGTTGTAGCAAGTTTATCTATGATTGGTGTATTGATTGGAAGAAAAGTCTTAAAAAAATACAAAAAATAGAACGTAGTTTACCTTCTATCTGTTTATACATCTCTAATTTACGCTATTACGGAAAGCATTAACAGTCGTAAACGAATAAGAGAAGAAATTGATTGCGGGGGAGAAAAAAATGAAAGTATACAAAAAATTATTTAGTTATGTCCCTAAAAAGAAATGCTACGGATGGTTAGCCACTTTATTTTCTGGTTTTTCTGTCGTATTAACAGTCTATGGATATTACAGTATTTACAAATTTCTTCAGTCTCTAATTATTGTAGGAGATGAATATTTAGCTAAGAGTTATGCGGTTCAAACTGTTGCTTGGTTAACTTTAGGAGCTTTATTCTATATTTTTTCTGGCTTATTTTCTCATATCCTTGGGTTTCGCTTAGAGACTAATTTGAGAAAAAAGGGAATTAGCGGTTTAACAGGAGCAAGTTTTCGTTTTTTTGATTTAAATTCTTCGGGATATATTCGAAAGACAATTGATGACAACGCGGCTAAAACACATATGGCAATTGCTCACTTGATTCCAGATAGTGCTCAAGCCATAGTAACACCTGTTTTATCAGTTGCCTTAGGCTTTTTCATTAACTTTAAAATTGGATTGGTTCTAATCGCCATGTTAGTAATTGGTGTATTCTTGTTAAAGAAAATGACAGGGAATACAAATTTTATTCAAAAATATCAAGATTCGTTAGATGTGTTAAGCTCTGAAACGGTAGAATATATCCGCGGAATTCAAGTTATAAAGATATTTGGTGCTAAAGTAACATCATTTAAAGCCTTGAATAAAGCAATTAACGATTATGCTAAGTTTGCATATAAGTATTCTTTGAGTGGGAAAACACCTTTTATTCTTTTTCAATGGCTATTTTTTGGTATAGTTTGCATTTTGATAGTTCCTATAACCTTTTTTATAACTTCTCTTACCACTCCCAAGATATTAGCTGTTGACTTGTTGATGTTGTTTTTTTTAAGTGGAATTATTTTTGTTTCTTTCATGAGAATAATGTATGTAAGCATGCACTTGTTTGAAGCAAGATATGCAGTCGAAACACTAGACTCCCTTTATTTAGAAATGAAGCAAGACCAACTAAAATATGGGAACGAGACACAGATTAAAAATTGTGACATTGCATTTGAAAATGTCAGCTTTTCATACAAAGAAGAGTGTGTTTTAGAAAATTTCAACTTAGTTTTAGAACAAAAAAGAATTTATGCATTAGTAGGAAAATCAGGAAGCGGAAAAAGTACGATAGCTAAACTAATGTCAGGTTTCTACAATGTGGATAAGGGACAGATTAAAATTGGTGGTAAGCCTTTAAATCACTATTCAAAAGACACGATTATTAACACAATTGCTTTTGTCTTTCAAGATACGAAACTATTCAATCAGAGTATTTACGATAACGTTTCTATAGCAAATCCTCAAGCGCCAGCAAGTAAAGTATTTGACGCGCTAAGATTAGCCGGTTGCGAATCGATTTTAGAAAAATTTCCCGAAAGAGAGCATACCTTAATTGGTAGTAAAGGAGTTTATCTGTCAGGAGGAGAAAAACAACGTATAGCTATTGCCAGAGCAATTTTAAAAGATGCAAAGATTGTTATTATGGATGAAGCCAGTGCATCTATTGATCCAGATAATGAGTATGAACTACAAAAGGCTTTTCAATATTTGATGAAAGAAAAAACAGTTATTATGATAGCTCATCGATTATCCAGCATTAAATCTGTAGATGAAATTCTTGTCTTGTCAGAAGGGAAAATAGTAGAACGTGGAAATCATAATGAATTAATGGCTAAACATCGAGTGTATAAACAATTGGTCACTAATTATGAGAATGCAAATGATTGGAGGCTTGACAATGAAAAGTTTTTATAAAAAAAAATTTGCTTTAACTGATCAGGGCGCAGAAGCTTTAACTAAAGCTTCTATTTCTAGTTTTTTTGTATACTGCATTAATATGGTACCAGCATTCATTTTAATGATGCTGATAGACGAATTAGTTTTAGAAAATGCAAAGCCCCATTGGCTTTATTTTGCCGTATCGTTTGTTACTTTGCTTTTCATGTATTGGTTGTTAGATAGGGAGTATGAAAACTTATATAATAGTACTTATAAAGAAAGTGCGCATTTAAGAGTGCAAATTGCAGACGATTTGTCAAATTTACCATTATCCTATTTTTCAAAACATAATTTATCAGATTTATCTCAAACTATCATGTCTGACGTTGAAGGTATTGAGCATGCGATGAGTCATGCAATACCTAAATCCGGTGGTATGGCTCTGTTTTTCCCTTTTATTTCAGTGATGCTTTTGGTTGGTAATGTCAAAATGGGATTAGCTGTTATTTTGCCAACGTTATTTAGTTTTGTCTTAATCTTGTTATCAAAGAAATCCCAAACGAAAGCCAATACTAAATATTACGATACTTTGAGAGAAAACTCGGAAGAATTTCAAGAAACTATTGAATTGCAGCAAGAGATTAATAGCTTTAATCTATCTAAAAAAGTTCAAGACAGACTTTTCAAAAAAATGGAAGAGAGTGAAAGGATTCATTTAAAGGTAGAATTAAGTACTTTTTCAGTCATGGCCTTATCCTCTATTTTCTCATATGTTAGTTTAGCAGTAGTCATTCTAGTAGGCGTTCACTTACTGTTAACGGGTGAAGTGACTATACTCTACGTCGTTGGTTACTTACTAGCCGCAATAAAAATAAAGGATTCCTTCGATTCTATGAAAGAAGGAGTGCTTGAAATATTTTATTTAGCTCCTAAAATACAGCGAATTAGAGCTATGAAGGAAACTAGTATCCAAGAGGGATCAGATAGTTCTCTGAAATCTTTTGACATTGAGTTGCGAGATGTCTCTTTCTCATATGATAACAATACCCCAATTTTAGATCATATCTCGTTTACGGCTAAACAAGGAGAAGTGACTACGTTAGTAGGTGCTAGTGGTTCCGGGAAAACTAGTATCTTGAAATTAGTGTCTAGACTGTATGATTATGATGAAGGCTGTATTTTAATTGATGGGTATGATATTAAACGTGTATCTCCAGCTTCTTTGTTTAGCAAAATCGCTATTGTTTTTCAAGAGGTAACTTTGTTTAATACAAGTATTTTGGAAAATATACGTATTGGAAATAGTCAAGCGTCAGATGAGGAAGTGAAAAAAGCAGCTCGTTTAGCTAACTGCGAAGACTTTATTGAAAAACTACCTGACGGTTATCATACATTGGTCGGAGAAAACGGAAGTTCGCTTTCTGGAGGAGAGCGACAACGCCTATCCATAGCACGGGCTTTTTTGAAAAATGCGCCAATTTTAATTTTAGATGAAATTACTGCCAGTTTAGATGTGGAAAATGAAAAACGTATTCAGGAAAGTTTAAATCGTTTAATACAAGATAAGACAGTACTAATTATATCGCACCGCTTGAAGTCTATTGAAAAGGTAAATAAAATTGTAGTGATGGATCAAGGAAAAGTAGTTGATCAAGGTACTCATAGTGAGTTGTATCGAAGATCAGAAATATACAAAAATCTCATAAAGAAAACTAAACTATCTGAGAAATTCGTCTATGAAAAAGAAGCTCAATCACGATGATGAAATAGGCTTTAAATTAACCTACAAGTTTTGGGATATAGTTATAATTCTTTTTCAAAAAGAATAATTTTATTAAACAGCATCTAATTTTGAATACACGAAAGAATCAGTATGGGTGAATTAGTTCACTTAATGTCTATTCTTATAATATAAGGAATAATCAAAGTTTTAAAAAATTGGCGATAAACCAGTTAAGCATAAAAGATTGAATAAAAAGTTATAGTTTCTTTCATATTGCCGCTTTAAGTAGAGGAAAAGCTACTTAAAACGGTATTTATGTTTGACTTGACTAATAAAAGTGAATTCTTATTTTTCAGAGCTTAAACTACATGTTTTTTTTAATAATCTGATTATCTCTATGCACCGATAAATTCGTTTTCAAATAGTTATCTATTCATATGAGTTTTATTTCATGTTATTTATTGTTGACAAGAGCAACTCTTGTTGGTAAAGTATCAGCGTCAAAACGTAACGTTTACGATTTGAGGTGTCTAAATCAAAATAAAAGGAGTATAAAGGTATATGGCAAAAAAGTCGAAAATTGCTAAAGCAAAGAAACAAATGGCGATGATTGAAAAGTATGCAGATAAACGTCAGGAATTAAAAGCCGCAGGAGATCGCACCGCTCTCGCTAAATTGCCAAGAGATTCAAATCCAAATCGTCTGAGGCTTCGTGATCAGACGGATGGTCGTCCAAGAGGGTATATGCGAAAGTCCCGTATTAAGTTTAGAGAACTTGCCCATCAAGGGTTGATTCCTGGAGTAAAAAAAGCAAGTTGGTAAGAGGAGGAAATATCATGGCAGTACCAGCAAGAAAAACATCTAAGGCGAAGAAACGGTTAAGAAGAACTCATCAAACTGTAGTAAAACCAGAAATTTCATTTGACGAGGCGAATGGTGATTATAGACGTAGCCATCATGTATCTTTAAAAGGGTACTATAATGGAAAGAAAGTAATTAAAGGAGCTTCAAAATAGTTTATATATAACTTTTAGGAGGGAACCAAAATGGAAATTATTTACCCACCTTTAGTTGAAGAAGGATTAAAGTATTATCTTGAAACGACCCAACAATCGCTAGATAAAAGTACTTTTTATCGTTCAATGGTAGAGAGAGGAATTATTACTGAAACGGGTTTGCCGACCCAACAGGCAATTGAAAATGGATTAGTCAAGGATTACTACGAGGATCAAGGGTTATCATTTGATGAGTTTTTAAGAATCTATCCAATTTTTGAAGAGTATGACAAGGAGTTATTTCAATGTATCGATGGTTATTGGGAGATACCTGTTGATATGAAAGAAAATTTAGTTTCACAATTGGAATCTGGCGAGTTAAATTTTGAAGATGCACAACAAATTCAAGCGTATCTTGAAGATCGATAAGTATTGAAGGAGGAAGATTTATGCGTCAAAATATTATTTTGGAATGTGTCGAAACTGGAGAACGTCTGTATCTCACCAGCAAAAATAAACGGAATAACTCTGAACGGCTAGAATTAAAAAAGTATTCTCCAAAATTGCGCAGGCGGGCAATTTTCAAAGAAGTGAAATAGGTAAGTGGTAAAAAGGTGACAAAATGAGCATACCAGTTACAATCGTTTCTGGGTTTTTAGGTGCTGGAAAAACAACGCTAATCAATCAAGCCTTGCAATTCTCACCCTATCCCAGGGAAGAAATTATTATAATTGAAAATGAGTTTGGTGAAGTTGGAATTGATCACAAATTAAAGGTATTAAAGTAGTATGTTTAATCAAATAGAACAAGATTGGATAATAGTTTATATTTTTAATCCTAGACCATTATTGGTGATTCAAAGACTGCAACCACACTGATTAACCTATCGAAGGGTACAATTCCAAAAACTAAAATCAAAACTAGTAATTCTAATGATATCAAAACTGAGTTGAACATTAAGTAGCCACAGTATCTAAAATGGTGAGGAATTAGCAATAATTACTACGCCGAAAGAAAAAGAATAATAGAGAAAACTTGATAAAGTCCGTATAATTGTGTAAAAGTAAAAAGGCCATATAACAGTCCTTTTACGGTACAATGTTTTTAACGACAA
>NZ_JAHLRI010000056.1:0-14589 GCF_018919685.1 Enterococcus sp. S183_ASV_20 | reverse complement strand
TGCACGAATGAGTGGAACTACGCGGGAAACAGCAAGCAGTGTTATGAAAAAATTAGTCCAAATGAACCGTATTAGCTACAGTCATAAATTCTTAACTTTTCTAGATACGCCATTCTTTATTGATCGATTGAGTAATTAATCATAGAGAAGGGAGATACAGGAAAGTAGGTTCCTGTATAAAAGGATATGGCAGAAAAAAAGAAGAAAAACAAAAAACAGCTTTCGTCTTTTAGTATTTTATTTATTATTTTAATTGTTTTAGGTATCGTAACGGTCTTGCTAAATGGCCAGCCATTTACCCCAAGAGAAATTGATGGCAAAATGGTTGACCACGTGGTAGGGGCCAAATTATCGGATATTATCATGGCTCCATTCAATGGGTTTAAAGATGCCATTGAAATTAATATTTTTATTTTAGTACTCGGTGGCTTTTTAAATATTGTGACACAAACTGGGGCTCTTGAAGCAGGGATTCAATCAGTCGTTAAAAAGTTAAAAGGGAACGAATTGAAAATCATTCCGATTTTAATGATTTTATTTTCTATTGGTGGTTCGACTTATGGAATGGCAGAAGAAACAATTCCTTTTTATGGTTTATTGAGTGCCACCATGGTCGCCGCTGGTTTTGATACGTTTGTCGCAGTGGGTACTGTGCTATTGGGTGCAGGATCAGGTGTTATCGGTTCAACGGTTAACCCTTTCTCCACAGGGGTAGCGATGGATGCGTTGCGAGGTATTGGCATTCAGCCGAATACAGGAATTATTTTAATTGTCGGTGCTATTTTGTGGGCGGCCTCTACTAGCTATTCTATTTTCATTGTGATGCGTTATGCGAAAAAAGTGAAGGCTGACAAAGGTTCAACAATTTTATCTTTACAAGAACAAGAGGATATGGAAAAAACGTATGGACAAGCAGCGTCGAAAGAAATGCCATTTACGAATCGTCATAAAAAAATCTTAATGGTATTCGCTTTCTGTTTTGTCATTATGATTGTTTCCTTAATTCCATGGAACGACTTTGGAGTGACGATTTTCAAAGGCTGGACGTCTGTTTTAACAGGCAACAGTTTCGGTGACTGGTACTTTGGCGACTTAGCGATGTGGTTCTTCCTTTTAGGGATCATTGCTGCCTTGATTGGTCGCTTTACTGAAAAAGAAACCATTGAAGCATTTATCGACGGTGCCAAAGATATGTTATCCGTTGTTTTAATTATCGTAGTTGCTCGCGGGGCATCTGTTTTGATGTCTAAAACGTATTTAGATTCATTTATCCTTGATAAAGCGGCAGGCTTATTACAAGGACTCTCCCCAGTCTTATTTGTCATCGGTGCCTTTGTTTTATACTTAGGTTTATCTTTCCTAATTCCTTCAACTTCTGGTTTAGCGTACGTTTCTATTCCTGTAATGGGTGCGTTAGCTAAAAACATTGGTTTAAGTCCAGAAGTGATGGTTATGATTTTTGCTTCAGGTTGTGGCTTGATTAATTTGATCACGCCAACATCTGGTGTCGTAATGGGTGGTTTGGAAATTTCCAAAGTTCAATATGCCACTTGGACAAAATTCATGGCCAAACCAATGATTGTCTTAGGCTTAATTAACCTAATTATCTTAATTGGCGCGATGTTACTCTTTAGCTAATCAAAAATTTTTTATGTTAGGGCTTCGGCTTTCGGAAAAAAGAAGAAGCAATGAAACAACAGCGACTACCTAAAAGTAGTCGCTGTTGTTTCATTTTGATAGTTGTTGAATTAACAATCTTGCGACAGCGCGGACAGAAAAAGGATTTTGCCCAGTGATTATACGGCCATCTTGATACGCAAATTCTTTATAGGGACGCTTTTTCGCAAAAGTAGCACCATGTTCTTTGGCAATTGTTTCGTTTAAGAAAGGAACAACTGCTTTTTTCATGGCTAAAATTTCTTCTGCAGTAGTGAAGCCAGTAATGGTTTTATCTGCAATCAAATAATTTCCTGACGCATCTTTGACATTTAAAAGACCAGCAATTCCGTGACAAACAGAAGTTAGGTATTTGCCCTGTTCGTAAAGGCTACGAGTGATTGCTTGCAACTGAGGATTATCAGGAAAGTCCCACATAACGCCATGGCCTCCTGTAAAGTAAATTGCTGCGTATTCATCTGGCTCAATTTCTTCAAGAGAGAGGGAATGCGCTAGCGCTCGTTCTTGAAAATCAGCACTTTCATAAACTGCCATAATGGATGAATCTACATATTTCATACTCCGGGGATCCAAAGGGACATAGCCTCCTTGGGGACTAACATAGTCAACTGAAAATCCTGCTTTGGTTACTTCTTCCACGAACTCCGTGGCTTCACCTAGCCAGAGGCCCGTTGGTTCTTCGGTGCCGTGATAACGGGAAACGTTTGTGAGGACCACGAGAATTTTTTTCATGCTTGCTTCCTCCCTGGCATAATCGACGTAATGTGGGTCAATAGTTGTTGGAGTTGCTCAATTTTGGTGGTATCGTGAGAAAGTGAGTAATAATTTTTAGTTCCTTCACTGCGACAATCAATTAATTTGGCTTGTTTCAAAATTTTTAAGTGGTGAGAAACAGCGGGACGTGAGAGTTGTGTCGCCTCTGTTAACTCAGTGACACGACGGCCAACACAGGCCTGGTCTTCTAACAGTGCAATAATAATTGCTTGGCGTTTTTCATCACCCAATGCGATTAAAAAATCACTAAGCGCAGTAAATTCTGTTTGAATTCCTTCTAATTCTTTCATATTCTTTCGCCTCTTTGGTTCGTATTTTTAAACGATTAAACCATTTTTCGTGTTTTTTGTCAATAAAATACGCTGAGGGCTGAAACTTGACGTGGATCCCATTTTTCGTTAAGATACTAATTGATTAAAGGTTTAAACTTTTAAACCAATAAAAGGGATAGAAAGAGAGGAAAGATTCAATGATGAAAGCCGCTTTAATTCATAAATACGGACAAAAAGAATTAGCAATCGAGGAGGTGCCCTTACCCACCATTCATGACAACGATGTTTTGGTCAAAATTATCGCTGCCAGTATCAACCCGATTGATTTAAAAACAAAAGATGGCAAAGTAAAGATGCTTTTAAATTATCAAATGCCACTGATTTTAGGCAGTGATTTTGCTGGGATTGTTGTTTCTGTTGGAAAAAATGTTCAAAATTTTAGGCTGGGCGATGCAGTTTACGGGCGAGTACCCAAAAATCGCGTGGGAACTTTTGCTGAATATATTGCAGTGGATCAAGCGGCTGTAGCTATGAAGCCGAAAAATTTAACGTTTGAAGAAGCTGCGGCCATTCCGTTAGTCGGTTTGACAAGTTATCAAGCGCTACATGATATTATGAATGTACAGCCAGGCCAGAAAGTCCTGATTCAAGCAGGTTCAGGAGGGATTGGGACCATTGCGATTCAATTAGCAAAACTAGCGGGCGCTTACGTTGCCACCACAACGAGTAGTAAAAATAAAGAATGGGTTCAAGTGTTGGGAGCAGATGAAGTGATTGACTATCGGACACAAAATTTTGAAGAAGTTTTATCCGACTACGATTATGTGTTTGATACAATGGGGGGGACAATCTTAGAAAAAGCTTTTTCAGTGGTTAAACCTCAGGGAAAAGTCGTTACATTGTCAGGCATTCCCAACGAACGTTTTGCTAAAGAGTATGGCTTGCCGCTTTGGAAGCAATGGGCCTTTAAAATAGCTACTCGCAAGATTCATCGATTGGAGCAAGCCACAGATGTTAGTTATCATTTTTTGTTTATGCGTCCCGATGGCGAGCAATTAGCTTTACTCACTGAGTTCATTGAACAGGGGAAATTACAGCCGATAATTGACCGAGTCGTTCCTTTTAGCCAAATTCAAGAAGCGGTAGATTATTCACTGACAGGACGAGCACAAGGGAAAATTGTTGTGAAAATCGCCGATGTTGATCACGACTAAGTAAAGGAGACTTGCAAGAAAAACAGGCCTATTGTTCTTGCAAGTCTCAAAGTTTACCATTTAAACGCCGCCTAACGAAAGTGATTTTAGGCGGGAAAAGATTTTTATAGAAAATCCTCATTTTTCCAGTTTCTATTTTGCAAATTCGTTATTTTTTGTTATTCTATTGATGGTTGTGTATGCGCTTCCTTTTTAGGTGGATACACAAAAATGAACGGAGTGCAGAAAGGAATGGTGTTCAAAGTGGGGAACAATTTATCGACAAGAAAAGGAGAAAACAGAGAAACAATTGTCAGTTGGCTGGGTCTTTCGTTATTGGTTGGCTTGGCGTTTATCTTATTTAGTCTGTTTCATCAACCAATGATCAGCCAAGCCAATGAGCCGACCCAAGAGAAACATTTTATGGTTTATTATCGGGCTTGGCGTGACAAAACGATGCAAGGAGTTAATACAACATTGCCAGATGAAAATTGGCTAACGATGCACGATATTCCTTATGGTATTGACATTGTGAATGTCTTTAGTTATGTGCCAAAAGGACAAGAAGCACTTGCACAGCCATTTTATGATACGTTAAAAAATGAGTATGCGCCAGCATTACATGCACGAGGTGTTCGTTTAGTTCGTGGGATTGATTATAGCGAGCTATTAAAAGTTCCTTATGCAGGAACAACGCCTACAGAAGCAGAATTTGATGCTTATGCGAAAGAGTTGTTAACCAAATTTGTCGATGATTTAGGAATTGATGGGTTAGATATTGACATGGAAACTCGTCCAAGTGAAAAAGATATTGTTCTATCTAATGGTGTCATTCGTGCATTATCAAAATACATTGGACCGAAGTCGGGAACGGATCGTCCATTTTTGTATGATACCAATGCAGAATATTTACCACCTTTACAAGATGTCAGTGACTGTTTCGATTTTCTCGCGTATCAACAGTATGGTAGCGATGACCAACGCACGCAACGAGCATTAAATAATTTAAGTCCGGTTCTCAATGGGGAACGATTTGTTCCAGGATTAACTTTCCCAGAAGAGCAAGATCGCAACCGCTGGTATGACACAAAAGAGCCGTATATGGAAAGTAACATGTATAAAGTAGCTCGTTATTCTTATGAAAATAATTTAGGGGGCATGTTCCTCTATGCCTTAGATCGCGATGGTCGCACCTATAATGAAGACGATTTAAATCAGATAAAACCTTCTAATTTACTTTGGACAAAAACGGCCATTGCAGAGAGTAAAGGCGTTTCTCTTGCAGAGATGAAAGCGGCTGCGCAACACTATTTAAAACGAATTAGCTACGCCAACACAGACCTTGAAGCACAAAATAAAGCCGCAGAAGCAGTGACACAAGCAACAACGCTTTATGATGTGAATAAAGCTATTTTAGGTGGCGATTATGGCCAAGGGATTTCAAACACCTATGATGCTGAATTAGAAAAAGGCCTGTTAGCCATTGACTTAACCACTTTATATCGTGCGTTGGATCAAGCAGTTACAGCCATTGAAAAGGCAGAAAGCTATACACCAGAAACGATTCAAGCACTACAAACAACAAAAGAGACAGTCGCAACAGAACTTGCGGGAAAAACGTATACAGCCGCGCAAGTGACTACTTGGCAAACGGAGGTCCAAACAGCTTTGGATAATTTAAAAGAGAAACAAACACAACCTTTAAAAAGTGTCTTTTCCATTGATGCGGGAAGAAAATATTTTTCCGTGGAGCAACTGGAAGAATTAGTGGCCAAAGCCAGTCAAAATGGGTACACAGATGTCCAATTAATTTTAGGAAATGATGGCTTACGGTTTATTTTGGATGATATGTCGGTCAATGTGAATGGTAAAAAATACAACCACAACCGGGTTTCAAAAGCAATCCAACGAGGCAACAACGCGTATTACAATGATCCTAATGGCAACGCGTTAACACAAAAAGAAATGGATCGGTTGTTGGCTTTTGCGAAAGCGCGCAACATCAACATCATTCCCGTGATTAACAGTCCAGGACATATGGATGCGTTGTTAGTGGCTATGGAAAAACTAGCGATTAAAAATCCCGCTTTTGATGGCTCAAAACGAACAGTAGATTTAGGGAACCAAAAGGCAGTGAATTTCACAAAGGCAATTATCAGTAAGTACGTGGCTTATTTTTCCGCGCATAGTGAAATTTTCAATTTTGGTGGCGATGAGTATGCAAATGATGTCGATACAGGCGGTTGGGCGAAACTGCAATCTTCTGGGCGCTACAAAGATTTTGTCGCTTATGCGAATGATTTAGCTAAAATAATTAAAGATGCGGGCATGCAGCCAATGAGCTTTAATGATGGCATTTATTACAACAGCGACGATTCTTTCGGTACATTTGACCCAGAGATTATTATTTCTTATTGGACAGCCGGTTGGAGCGGATATGACGTAGCCAAACCTGAGTACTTTGTTCAAAAAGGACACAAAATTTTTAATACCAATGATGCGTGGTATTGGGTCGCTGGCAATGTTGATTCTGGCATTTATCAATATGACGATGCTTTAGCAAATATGTCGAAAAAAGCATTTACAGATGTGCCAGCAGGTAGCCCAAATCTTCCAATTATTGGAAGTATTCAATGTGTTTGGTATGATGACCCTAGTCGTGACTATGATTTTGAACGAATTTATACGCTAATGGATACGTTCTCGGAAAATTATCGTGAGTATATGGTGGTTAAATAAGACTAGTTAAAGCTAATGAGTTATCTATAAAGACTGGCACGAATCAAGCTTGATTCGTGCCAGTCTTCTTTAACGGAAGAAGATTTGTTTGAGGGCCAACAATCAATTTAGGAATGCCTTATTGAAATGTTCCTGTTCTTATTGTAGACTGAAAGAAGTGGTGGTGGAAAGCTATCACCATTAATAGAAAAGCAGGAAAATAAAAAGGATCTTGTTGGAAGTTTAATGCTTGGAAATGTAAGCGGAATCATTTTTGTTGGAATGCTAAAAAAGGGAGTAGAGTTATGAGTAATGAAAATATCGTCTTAGCAAGAAATACAGAGCGTGCACCAAAGCATCCTCTCGCAGCCCAAACAGTCGCATTTTCCCACTATAATCATTTGTCGGCACAGTTACCTATTGAGCCAACCTCTGGACAATTGGTAGAAGGTGGCATTCGGGCCCAAGCGACACAATGTTTGAAAAATATCCAAGCGGTTGTTGAAAGTATCAACCATGTGATGAGTGACATTGTCAGAATGACCATTTTTGTCAAAGATATGCGGGATGCTGCCGCAGTTGAGGAGGTCTATGCGGCCTTTTTTACCCATTATTATCCAGCTAAAACAGTGGTCGCCGTCGCAGATTTGCCGTTAGGCGCTTCTGTTCAAATGGAGGCACTTGTTTCAAATGGGGAAGGAACTATCCCTAATGCACCTCAAGCTGGGGATTTAATTAAATTAACAAATCAGACTGTTCAGGCACCAATTGATGCTCTAGCCAGTCAAACGGTCGCGTTTTCTCACTATAACAATCTGTCTGCACAATTGCCTATAGATCCTCAAACGGGCAGAGTTGTGGCTGGCTGTGTTAAAACGCAAACAAAACAATGTTTGAAAAACATAAAAGCCATTTTAACCAGTATTGATGTGCCTTTTGATGATATTGTGAAGGTCAATATTTATTTAAAAGATTTATCTAAGCTAGAAGCTGTCAATCAAGTATATGCCGCTTTTTTCCCAGATTCAGGAATTGCGCGTACGGTCAATTACATGCCAGCACGAACAGTGATTGCTGTTGCTGATTTACCAATGGGCGCGGCGGTTCAAGTAGAAGCGGTGGTTTCTCATGGGGATGGTACGCCACCACAAGCGATTGAAGATCGACATGGATTAATTATTGAAGCAAATAATACAGATCACGCACCGAAGTGTCCATTTTCGACACAAACTGTTGCTTTTTCTCATTACAACCACCTATCAGCTCAGCTACCATTGGACCCTAAAACAAATGCGTTAGTCGCTGGCGGAATCAAGGAACAAACGACGCAATGTTTAGAAAACATCAAAGCGATTATTGAAAGTGTGGATCACAGCTTAGCTGATCTGGTGAAAGTGAATATTTTTGTGAAAGAGATTGAAGAGCTGGCGGCAGTAGATGACGTCTACCAAACGTACTTCCCTGAAGGCACGCCTGCCAGAAGAGTGATTGGTGTGACGGATTTACCAAAAGGTGCCCAGATTCAAATCGAAGCGATTGCTGGGAACGCAGAAGGTACGCCACCAATTGGCTAAACAGTAAAATAAACAAACGTCAGCTGGCTTCTGAAGCCAGCTGACGTTTTTAGTATTTAGATAAATCAGTAAAGTAAGCTAGTTGCCATTTTTGTGTTTTTTTGGCGGTTTGATTAAGGTTTTGGCACCAAGAAGGATAAAAACGGGCTGCCATTTTGCCTTTTTGTTGGTGCGTTTTGAGAATTTTTTGTTGGATTAAACATTCTTTTGGCAGAAGAAAGAGACCTTGCTTTTCTTGATCAGCAATGACAATTGCTAACATTTCAGGGGCTTCCGTTGCATCAAAGGCTTCGTTCTGATTTTGTTGATTTTTTTCCCAGAAGGCTACAAAATAGCCTTCTTTTTTCGGCGTTTTTTTGGCTAAGCGACTGCGGATAAGTTGTTGCGATTCATTAACTTGACATAAAAAGCCTTCATATTCGGCATTTTGTTTTTCTTCGGAAAGCAGGGTGATCGCGCCCACTGCTTTTTCAAGTATTGGCAATGAATTCATAGGGAATGTCCTTTCTTTTCGTTTAATGTCGGTAAGAGTTCTTGGATAATGGTTAATCCTTTCGCCAATACCTCAAGCTGATTGGAGGCCAAGGAAATTCGTAAAAAAGCATCTGGCTGATTTTGCACAGTAAAGCGGCTCGAGTGAAAAAGACGTACCCCATTTTGGAGAAATTCTTGTTCAATTTGCGGCGCCGTTTTTTCGGTAGAAAGGGGAATAGTTCGGTAGTACGGCAAAGGATTGCTAGGTCTAGCTAACCCAAAAATGGCATCAAATAAGTCATTGGCTTGTTTTGTTAAAGCCAATTTTTCTATCACTAATTCTTCTGCAACTGGTGAGCGTAAGACTTGGGTGACAATTTCAGCATCAAAGCCAGAAGTTTTAACGTTAATGTTAAAAATCGCACGCTCTATTTCTTGGCGAAGAAGCGGAGGGAAAACAAGGTACGCAATGCGTAAGCCTGTACAGACAAACTTTGTCATCCCCGCTAAGTAAATCGTTTGTTGAGGTAAGAGTTCTTGAAACGTTGGTAAAACTGCTTGCTGTGCATAAGTTGTTAAAAAAGAATGAATGTCATCTTCAATTACCCATAAGTGTTCTTGCTGAATGATTTCAGCTAAAGTCATTCGGCGGGCGCTAGACATTTGGAAACCAATCGGGTTATTACATGCGGGCATTAAGAAAATACCGTGTATTTTTTTCTTTTTGCATTCTTGCAGTAAATGCTCTGGGTCCATCCCCTCGGAATCATAGCCAATCGGGACGATTTCTAAATGATAAAGCTGGGCGAGTTCAATAAAATTTGAATACGTGTATCGATCTACGGCAATCCGCTGACCTGGAGAAAAAGCGGCGGCTAACGTCACGGCCAGCCCATTCTGGACACCAGATACAATGGCAACTTCTTCGGCATTGGTCCAAACGCCTTGTGTCTGAAGCCATTCGGCAGCGGTTGCTCGTTGAAAGTGCGTACCTAAAGGATCGCGATAATTTAGCAAACTGTTAAGGGCCGCATTTTTACTAACTGATTCAATAAAAGGTAAAATCCGCTGATTACACATATCAAAGGAACTAACCAGCCCTAAATCAATTAGATGGTCCGCTACTTGGTTGGTAGAGATTGTAATTGAGTGAAACGCGTTGGGAGAAACGAAAGTGCCGCTACCGATGTTGGTATAAAGTAAGCCTTTTTCCATAGCGTGTTTATAGGCTTGACCAATCGTCGTGAAATTCAGATCCAAGTAATCAGCTAATTCTCTTTGCGAAGGCAATTTCACATTTTTTTGAAGTGCACCAGATAAGATATCCGCTTCTAATTGTTGAACCAATGATTGGTAATAAGGTCTTGTTAAACGTTCTTTAACAGGGCGCCATGACAACGCATAGTTCTCATAGGAATTAATCGGCATGAGGGGAACTTCCTTTCTATAAAATTGTATTCCATACAATTATAGCATTGAGTGTATTGTTTGTCTGGTTTATGATAGCGCAAAGGGAGGAATTCAGATGGACATTATTTCTTATGAGAGGGTTATTCAACAATTGTCGTTTTCCGAAGCAATTCAAGTGATGAAACGTTGCTTTGCAGAGTTGCAAAAAGGAAAAATTTCGCAAAGTGAGCGCCATGTAGAGGTTTTACCAGATGGGGAAAATCAGAATCTTTTTGCATTAATGCCTGCTTACTTAGGAAAAAATCGCTTTTTTGGGGCAAAAATCATTACAGCTTTTCCAGAAAATCCACAAAAAAATTTGGCCTCACATCTTGGTCAAATTTTATTGTTTGATAGTTCTACTGGAAGACCAGTTGCGATGATGGACGCCAATGCGATTACGTGGCTTCGCACAGCAGCTGTTTCTGCTTTGGCAACCGATTATTTAGCAGCTCCAGAGGCAAAAAGTATCGCTTTGATTGGTGCAGGTCAACAAGCTTCATCTCATCTCGCAGCGCTACAAAGCGTTCGGGCGATTGAAAAGGTTTTTATATATGACCGCACAGCAGAACGCGCACGAAAATTAATCGCTAAGCAACAGCACAATTACCCCGAATGTACCTTTATTGGTTGTTCTTCTGTCCAAGAAGCCGTCCAGGAAGCGGAAATTATCTGTACACTAACTTCCAGTCAGGACGCATTTTTAGAAGAAAAAGACGTTTTGCCGAATGCCCATATCAATGCAATTGGTACATTCACGCCGACTTCCAGAGAATTAACAAGCGACCTTGTTAAAAACAGTCAAGTGTTTGTAGATGAGTATGCGGCTGCATTAAAAGAAAGCGGGGATCTTTTAATTCCGATTTCAGAAGGTGCCTTTTCAGCTGAAAAAATTGTAGGTTCTCTCGGCGAATTAGTGACTGGCAAAGTTAAACTAAAGGCGGAGCAGAAAGGCCGCACGATTTTTGATGCGGTTGGCTTAGCAGTTGAGGATTTGTGTTGCGCGGAATACATTTATCAAAAAATACAAGGAGAGAATTAAAATGAGTTATCCCTATTATATTGTCGATGCTTTCGCGGAGGAAGTTTTTAAAGGCAATCCCGCCGCTGTTTATGTTTTGGAAAAATGGTGGCCAGAAGCGGTGATGCAAAACATTGCGATTGAAAATAATTTGTCAGAGACTGCTTTTACAGTCAAAGAGGGAAAAAGTTACGCCCTGCGCTGGTTTACGCCGGAACGAGAAATCGATCTCTGCGGGCATGCTACATTAGCGACGGCTTTTGTGTTATTTAACTATTATTCCGTTGCGGAAGAAACGCTTCATTTTACTAGTCAAAGTGGACCGCTCGCAGTGACCAAAAAAGAGGAATACTATTATCTAGATTTTCCTTATATCCTACCGGAAAGGATTCCAATTTTGCCAGAGTATGAAGCCGCTTTAGGCACGAAAATTTATGAAGCTTATTTGGGTCGCGATTTATTTTTTGTCTTAAAAGACGAAGAGACAGTGGCAAAAATCACACCAGATTTTTCTGCATTAAAAGCATTGGATTTAGGAGTAGGAGTCATTGTAACGGCACCAGGAGACTCGGTGGATTTTGTTTCACGGACTTTTTTCCCGAAACTAAGAATTAACGAAGATCCAGTTTGTGGTTCTGCGCACGCCAATTTAATTCCTTATTGGGGAAAACGGCTCAATCAAATGACCCTTTCGGCCTATCAAGTGTCCCCAAGAGGCGGCTTTTTAACTTGTGAAGTGAAAGAAAATCGAGTCATTATTGGTGGTACTGCTAAACTATTTGCAAAAGGGGAAGCTTACTTGCCTGTATAAAAGTACACCGACCGCTAGCAATTCGTCGTTAGCGATCGGTGTACTTTTTAAATAGAATAGTTGCGAGAAACAAAGGGGACTTCTTCACCATTTTCGAGCTTATTTAGATACAAAGCTAACATGAAAAAGTAACCTGAGAGTAAGTTGACTACATCATACAGCTGCGGATCAATTTTTTTACCCCCATAGTCCATGCGATAAAGTAAACGAACAATATCTTTGGCTTTGGCTCTTAAGATGTGTGCATAAGAGGAACAGATTGTGCCCATCGGTAAAACAAAAGGACGATTTTCTTCGTATGTCAGTTCATTCATAGCATTGACACGTTCCAAAAGCCAGGATATTTCGTCCTCTGTGACTGTTAATTTTGTTCGGGTCGTTGGATTGACATGGTAGATTAACTCGCAAATTTTGGCTAGTTCTTCTGTTAGTGCAGGCTGTTCAGGGACGTCTAATTGTTGCACATATCCTCGTAGAAGACCTGTCATCGAGGCCAATTCATCAGTCATTAATTCAAAATCACATCGTAAATCTTCTGGTTTAGAAGATAGATACGGGTATGCTTCATACGGACTGCGGTACATTTTTTCCATTCAATTTCCCTACTTTCTAAAAATAAAAAGCCCTCAAAAAGAATGCACGAAAGCCAATCTTTTTGAGCGCCGTTGCTCGACTGTTCACAGTACACCATTGTACTTGCTAAGGTAATCATAGCCAAGAGTGAAGGGAGAGTCAAGGGGGGAATGAATATGAGATAACTTTATTGATTTATTTTTTGCTTAATATAATCAATGACATCTTTCTTTTGTTCTTTAGCCTCTGATATATATTCCTTTAGTTCTTTATCCGTAATTGTTGAACTGTTAATTCCTTGTTCATACAATTGTCGTCTAGTTTTTGAAACATCATCTGTTGGATTCAATTCTCTATTCTTTAAATTCTCGGTTGTTTCAATTGTTATAGATGATGTAGAAGTTGGTGTTGTGTCTGGATTACTACTATCTTTTTTAGAAGACTGGGTAGTTTGCTGTTTAGTTGATACTTCAGTAGATGAAGCGTCGCTATTTTTTCCCCCAGTATTATTACTACATGCCGTTAAAAGTAAGGCTAACGATAGTACAATAAGTTTTTTTTTCATTATATCCTCCTATAAAATAACGAAACATGGTCGGCCTTCTGTCCAATCAATTGGATCATTTGACGGGGTATTCCAAAGTGCTTGCGTGGACACCCAACCTGAGTAAAACTGGCGACCGTATGGATCATAGGTTAAAGTGTAACCATTTTTGTACTCATGAACGACAATAGCATGTCCAATCCCAACATTTTGATATAAAATAACGGGATATCCTTCAGAAAGATAGGCGTTTAATGTAGCTACATCATTAATAACTTTGATCGAACGGCCATATGATTGAGCTGTTATCACTAAATCAGTTGCAGAAGCGCCAAAGTATCTTTGATTTAACCCGCCATAAGATGCCATTCTTGTTGCAACACTGACAGGATTTACATTATAACCGTAAGAGCCTCTTAAAATCATAGATAAACTTGTTGGAACACATCCTGCTACGCCAATGGTATAGTTTCCGATATAAGTATTAATCCATTGTGGGTCACGTTGAGAATAATAATAAGGTTTTTTCTTTAATCTTTCTGCACGTAATCTGTTTGCTATCTCTGCTGGTGTGCGAGCTTCATCGCCAACTAAAAAGGCTTTTCCAGATCCTTTAGGAGCAGTTTCACCTTTTCTAACTATTTTGATTTGAATAGCTTCCAAATGTTTAGAGGCAGCTTGACTTCCAGCTGAGGCACCATTAGCTGCCCAATTCAACCAACCTTTATCTTGGATATGGACACGGTAATAGACATCATAATATCTTGAAACATCACCGGCCAGTTTAATTTTAATGGCTTCTAATTGTAAATTTTTTCCAGTTGTGCCAGACAATGCCCCATTAGCTTTATAAGCTTGCCATCCGATATTTTGGATGTGCGTAGAGTATTCTATATTTCCAGCTAGAGCAGCATTACTCAGGTTGATTTTGATTGCTTCCAGTTGTAAATTTTTCCCACTTGTACCAGCTATTTCACCATTCTTGACAACCCCTTGCCAACCAATATTTTGCACGTGTGTTTGATAGTTGACATTTGGTTTGATTTCATCTGGACGTTTTGCTTCATTTCCAACTAAAAAGGCTTTTCCATTTCCTTTAGGAGCAGTTTCGCCCTTTCTAACTACTTTGATTTGGATGGCTTCTAAATGTTTAGATGCAGCTTGACTTCCAGCTGGGGCGCCATTAGCTGCCCAATTTAACCAACCTTTATCTTGGATATGCACTCGATAATAGACATCATAATATCTTGAAACATCACCGGACAGTTTAATTTTAATGGCTTCTAATTGTAAATTTTTTCCAGTTGTGCCAGATAATGCCCCATTGGCTTTATAATCTTGCCATCCGATATTTTGGATGTGCGTAGAGTATTCTATATTTCCATCTAGAGCACCATCACTCAGGTTGATTTTGATTGCTTCCAGTTGTAAATTTTTCCCACTTGTACCAGCTATTTCACCATTCTTGACAACCCCTTGCCAACCAATATTTTGCACGTGTGTTTGATA
>NZ_JAHLRI010000055.1:0-14796 GCF_018919685.1 Enterococcus sp. S183_ASV_20 | reverse complement strand
AATATCGCCTTCATAGAAAGTCGCTTGTTCATGAACTGCTGAACGATGCCCCGTTAATAAATTATCAACAACCACAATGGCATATCCTTTTGAAATTAATTGATCGACGGCATGTGAGCCGATGTAGCCTGCGCCACCTAATACTAAAATAGACATAAATACGCTCCTTTTTCTCTCTAATTTCTTTTTCTATTGTACCATTAAATAAGGTTTACTTCTGAATTATTTCATTTTGTAAACAGGATTTAATTTGGCCATTTCTCCTTATTCATTTTTCCTATCAAAATACAGAAAAGACTTGGTAAATTTTAACAAATCTCTAAATTAGTCGTAGAGTTTATGAAAAATCATTGTAACTATTGGATTTTTTTGCTTTTTTCCGTCATAATAGAAACAAATACAATTTGAAAGAAGGAATGAACGATGAAAAAATTTGTATCAGGTATGTTAGTCGGTACTGCTATCACAGTTGCTGCTTTAGCCGGTGTGGCTACAACTATTAAAAAAACAGTCATTGATCCAATTGAAGAAAAAGAAGATATGATTGAAGAAAACCGTAAAAAAGCGATGCGTAAACGTATTGCACGTTAAAAAATAGCTGTGACGTTGAGATAAAAAATCTAACGGCAAGAAATCAACAGGAGCGCTTCTGGCTTGGTTGATTCTCTTAAGCATAACAAGTGGTCATCCATCAAAGCGATGGATGACCACTTGTTATGCTTTCTTTTTTACCAAAGGAGCTGACTATTTTTCTTAACTATTAAAAATAGTAGCAGCAATCCGATCCATATCGCGCATATTCCAAGGATCCACACCAGGACGAGCTGCAGCGGCTGTTAACCAATGAATCCCTTCTGTTGGAATACCACAACTAAAAAGGCCTGTCGCCACCTGTCCATCTTTTGTGATGACTTGATTCGTGGCAGGCACAATCAAGAGTGCACCTGTTTTGACTATTTGACCATCGGCTAATGCTAGTTGATGGAGCGTAGCTAGCTTATCGGCTAATAACTGCCTTGTTAAAGGATTCAAACTTTTTTCATTATTGACTTTGGGAATGCGTGCTTCAATTAAAAAGTGACTATTATACCGATTTTCCGGAAACAAATTAGCATAAGTAATAAATTGACCCGCTTTCATTTCGACACGCATTTCTGGCCCCAGAATCGTGACTAATCCCAGTTCAACTAACGCCTGTAGCTCTTCTGTTCTTTCAACAGAAGGTCCCACCGACAAAAAGGTATTCAACGGGGTAAACCAGTGCCACAACCACTTCTGACTCTCGTCATTCGTTAATAACCCTTCATCCAAAACAAAGCGAATCTGATCTCTTAAATCTTTTAAACTGTCTAAAGCAGTGGTCAAAGGACCGCTAAGATTGCCTTTCTCTGCTTCTTGAATATCCCATTTTAAATACTCTAGTAAAAACGAACGAAAACTTTCATGAGTGGTTTTCTTTGTTTCAGGATGTTCTAACGCTTGCCAATCAAACCAATCTTGTTTTTCAAAGTGGGCTAGGCTTTCCGGCGCTCCCTTGGTTTGAATAAACAGCTGTTGAAAGGCCTCTTTAGAAAGATGCGGATATTTTTCTTCGATTAAGCAAGTGTAATACACATATTCCACTTCTTTTTTTAAATACCCAAAAAACTCTGCGCCTGTAACCTGTCCTTTTTTACGACATTCAGCTAAATACGTTTCGGTTAAAAAAACAGGCTGATAGGTTTCCCCGTAACCTTTTTGATTAATCCCTCGAGGATGAGAAGGAAAACCGCGACCAGAACCAGCAATAATAATAGGCTCTCTTCCAGAAGGTTTATAACGTAAGCGGCCATTTTGACGAGAAAAAACACCCCCGCGGCCAATCGTCAAGGCAGATAAATAGTCAAAAAATGCCAAACCTAAGCCTTTTAACACAACGGGTTGTTTTGCAGGTATATTGGCAAGTGCCAATAAAGCATCCGCCGCATTTTTAGGAGAAGAATAAAACAAACGATGCTCCTTGGCGTAGTCCGCAAGCTCTTGTTCAACAGTCGTTAATTCATTTTCTTGGTGACCCAAAGCTAAAATTACTTTGTCTGCCGTAAACTCAATGGATTGAGTATACACATAATAGTTATCCTCTCCTGCCCGCACAGCAGTTACTGGCTCTTTAAAAAACGTCAGCGATGTTTGTTCGTTACACCTTGTGGCTAAATACGTATAAAACCATTTTTGGTACATGCCATAAAAAGCCCTCGAGCAGTGATCATTCGGTCCAAGGCGATGACATTCTTTCAACAACTCAAGATAATCATAGGGTTGTTGCTGTTGAATGTACTGCGCAGCTTCTGTTTGGGTCCATTCATAGAGAGTGGGGCCCTTGACAATTGGTCCTTCGCCACTAAAAGATTCATCTGTAAATAAAGTGACTTGGCTAATCACGGTGTTCATTAATAAATAATTAGGTTGCTCTGCTCGCCAAATTTTCCCACCTGGACCGTATGGATCAAACAACGTGAGCTGAACATTTATTTCCGTTTTACGAGCCCATTCAATGACTCGTTCTGCAGCTGATAAGCCTCTGGGTCCAGCACCTACAATTGCAATTTTCATCCAATCACCTACTCTATTTTTCTAATAATTCTTTTAAGACAACCGCTTGATTATGCACTGTATCTTTCGCCCCATAGACCAGCGTGACTACTGGCTGATTTTTTACAATCGTCTGTAACTGCTTAAACGCTGTGGCAGTTGGCTCATGTTTCAATTCTTCTTGGTATTTTTGTTTAAACTCAGGATATTTATTTGCTTCATGATTAAACCATTTCCGTAGCTCTGTACTTGGGGCCACTTCTTTGAGCCATTCATCTAACTTTTCAGATTCCTTGGATTTTCCTCGTGGCCAAACACGGTCAACTAAAACACGGTAGCCATCTTGCTCTGTCGGTGCTTCATATGCTCGCTTGATTTGAATCATCTGCCTTCACCTCTTCTCTTTATTGTAGCTCAAAAAGTGAGGACTGACAAAAAGCAACATCTCTATTAAGCTTTCCTATACAAAAAGAGTTGGTCTCAATGAAGACCAACTCTTTTTGTTATTAACTATTTCTCTTTTTCACTTTCCCAGTCCAGCCATCATAGCCGCCTTTTAAAATATAAATATCAGTATAGCCATTTTTGCGTAATAAATTAGCTGCTCGGATACTTAAAGCTTTCTTCTGATCATAAAGATAAACAGGTTGATCCTTACGAAGAGAACCAATTGTTGTTTTTAACATGCTGTATGGCATGCTGCGCGCCCCTAAAATATGCCCAGCATCAAATGTATCTTTCTCACGAACGTCAATCACTTGTGCTTTACGCATTGTTTCTTTAAATTCTTCTTCCGTCAGCATTTTTGCTGAACGTTTCACCATAATTTTCAAATATAATTCATTGAATACCATCGCTAGTACAATAACTAGCAAAATGCCATTGATTACCCATAAAATACTCATTCTAAAAAGCCCTCTCTATTTCTCTTTTGAAAATTGTAATGCTAGTGAAGCGGCACCAATGACGCCGGCCTCATTACCTAGCTCTGCTAATTTAATTTTTGTACTATTTCGAACTTGTGGGAAAGTAAATTCTTGGAAATATTTTTCGACACGACTACGTAAAAATTCTCCTGCTGCAGAAACACCTCCACCGATAACCACGCTATCTGGATTTAACGTGTTACCTAAGTTTCCTGTGGCTAAGCCTAAATAGAAACAAACACGATCCACAACCATTAAAGCAAAATGATCGCCTTTTTCAGCAAATTCAAAAACATCTTTACTCGAAACATCTTGTCCATCATCAATCGCTTGTTTCAGTTCAGAGTCACCTGCAAATTCTTCTGATAAATGACGTGCAACACGAACGACACCAGTGGCACTAGAAACAGTTTCTAAACAGCCACGTTTCCCACAGGTACAGTCAAAGCCGTTAGGATCAACCGTCACATGCCCAACTTCACCAGCACAGCCAGCAACACCGTGGAGCAATTCTCCCGCTGCAACAATGCCTCCGCCGACACCTGTTCCTAAAGTAATAAAAATCACGTCGGGATTGTTTTCCCCCGCGCCTTTCCAACGCTCACCTAAAGCGGCAACATTGGCATCATTATCTAAGGCAAACGGAATTCCTAAAGCAGATTCGATTTGTTCTTTAACAGGCTGTACAGTCGTCCAGTTTAAATTATAGGCACCTACAACAGTTCCTTTTTCAATGTCGACACTTCCTGGTGTTCCCATACCAATTCCCACAAAATCTTCTTTTTTCATATTATAAAGATCTATACGGTGACGAATACTTTCAATAATTGATGGCACAATGTGCTTGCCATCTTCTAAAACATTCGTTTCAATACTCCATTTTTGTTGAACAACGCCATCGGTTGTTAAAATAGCAAATTTGATGGTCGTTCCACCTAAATCAATCCCAATAATCTTTTTATCCATTTAGTCGATTCCTTTCTGCTTCCCTCTAGATTCTTCTATTCGATGCTCTCTTTGCAAAATATGCCGGGCCTGTAAATACGTATCTCGGTCTACCAATTGACCTTCATACAATTTTTTTAATTCAATCATCATTAACTCAATATCATAAATCCGTGCACCGACATAAATATACATCCCAAACTGTTTAAAAAGTTGTTGTACATCATATAACGTTTCCATACGAAAACACTTCCTTATTATACAGGTAAACCGTATTTTTTAAAACCCAATAACAGACAAATTACGACAAGAAAAATAAAAATTAACGTGGCCATAATTCGCTCGTGCTTATTAAATGCTTCTTCACGATTTGGAACAGCAAAAGCCGTCGCGACTAATAGTCCACCGATTAGACCGCCAACATGACCCATCATATCTACAGAGCTACTAAACAAGTTAAATAACAAATTAATCACAATAAACATTGAATAGCGTTGCACCATATACATAATCGCTGGATTGTCTCTAAAATGGCGTCCTAAAATAACAAATGCGCCGAACAAACCAAAAAGCGCTGTACTAGCACCCGCTGAGACACTGTTGGGTGTCCCAAAGGCAAAACTGGCGATATTTCCAGCAATCCCACTCAATAAATAAATTCCCAAATAGCGCCAATGCCCATAAATTGCCTCAACCTGTGCGCCGATATAATAAAGAGTAACCATATTCAAAATAATATGCATAAACCCAATGTGAAGAAACATTGGCGTGATAAACCGCCAGTATTCATGATTTTGAGCTACCAGTGGACGAACCATTGCTCCCCAATTAACTAAGTTTAAAATATTTTCTGATCCTCCAGTTAATTCCAATCCAAGGAAAACAATGATTGAAATACCTAAAAGGGCATACGTAATGAACGGCTGATTTTTTAGCCGTTTCAATTTCATTTCTGTTTGATAATTCATTCCATTCCTCCTATTGTATAAATAATTGTTCGATTGGCTGATCAAACGCTTCTGGTTGCCATTGCTCATGGAGTTGTTCACTAAAAACTAAACTACATGAATGGCCCGAAAAATGTTCCAAATAACGATCATAAAAACCACCGCCGAAGCCTATTCGATAGCCAGCACGATTGAAAACAATCCCTGGCACAATCAATAAATCAATCGCTGTAGCTGTTATTTCTGCCGCTGTTAACGGAGGTTCTTCCACGCCAAATGCACTGGTGTCATAAACCGTCTCTGGAAAGACTTGATAAAAGTGCATTTTGCCTCCTTTAAATGTTCGCGGCACCGCCACTTGCTTGCTCTCTTGCATGGCCCGTTCGAAAATTGGCTGTGTTGATAATTCTAGCGGTAACGACCGAATCATTCCGATTGTTTGTGCTTGTTGCCATTGCTGACTAGCAAACAACTGTTCATAGAGACTTGATTCTTTATGTTGTTTAATTTCTGGATGTTGTTTTAGCCATTCCAGGGCAGTTAAGCCCACTTTTCTCAACTTGTTTTTCTCCATGTACACCTTCAACCCCTTTTCTGTTAAGTTTATAGAAAGTGTTCTTAAAAAACAAGCTGATTCCCCTTTTCTCTTTGAAAAATCCCGTTATTTTTCTAACGTTTTTGACGCTTCTTTAAAAAAGTCAACAACCAAATCCATTGTTTCTCCTTTCACTAAATGCCGCTCACCGATTTCCGTTATAAATTGCGTATTTCTCGCATACGTTTTCCCAGACACTAATTGTTCAAAATCAGCCATGTCTTCATAGGGAATTTTTTCATCTTCCGTTCCATGCCAAAACAGCATCGGTCGTTCTTGCAGTCTTTCTGGCGTTTGTGATAAATCGTATTGATGCACCCAACTTAGCAACAGTGGCAAGTCTTTAGGTACAAAAATAGCAAATTCTTTCGCCCGTTGAATCACTCGCTGAATATAGCGCGCCGGATAGGGTGTTCCCATTAAGCAAGCGGCAGCTTGAATCTCAGGATGTTGGGTCATAAGAGCGCTGGTAGTAATACCGCCCATGGATACACCACCCACGCCAATCCAATTTTCTTTAATCAACCCTAATTTATGAAAATGATGGATAATTACTGGAAATTCAATCAAATTATATTGAATGCTACTCCAAAATGTAATCGATGGAATCGTGGAAATAGGTCCTGTTTTTCTTTCTCCATGGTTCATGGCATCTGGTAAAATGACCCGAAACCCCTCGTGTGCTAATTTTCTTGCTTGTGTTAAAGATAATTCTTTAGCTGATTGCCAACCATGATAGTAAACAATTAAAGGTAATGCTTCGTTTTTTTGCTCTTCTGTTGTCACTTCTAATGCTGGAATTTTTGCTATGTAGCGATGTCTAATACTGATTTTCATTCATGATTCCTCCATTATAAAATATCTTCTCTTATTTTACCGTTTTTTGATAAAACCTGCTCTTTATATGATTTATCAAAAAATCACAAAATATGCGAATTCGCATTTTCCTATTTTATTACTTTCCGTTATAATCATTTTATTAAATACAAAGGGGTGTTTTTATGGTTAAAATTGAGGAAAAAGGCAAAGTAACATTTGGACAAGCTTTTAAAGATTATTTTCGTGGATATGTTGATTTTAAAGGTCGGACCACACGTGCTGGTTATTGGTGGATGACATTGGTATTAAGCATTTTAGCACTTATTTTTTATATTGCCATTGTCGGCAAAGCTGTGTCAGCAATTTTAGCAGCTGAATATTTTGAAACCTATGATTTTGGAAACTTATTACCGTTAATGCTTTTTGCACTTGTTTTATGGTTAGCTTTATTATTACCAACGTGGGCAATGTGTGTACGTCGTTATCGTGATGCTGGGATGACAGGTTGGGGCGTGCTTGTTTTATATCTACTTTCTATTGCCTGTAGCTATACACAAGTTTTCTCTGTTATGTCAACACTGAAATATGATGTTCAAACAGATACTGTGATAACAGGTGGCAGTCCCGTCTTCTTATTTTTCACTCTTGTGATTAGTCTGTTTTTCTTCTTACTAACAGTCTTACCGACAGATAAACTAACAACAACTAGCCAAAATAGCGTCTTACGCTTCTTCTTCCGTTACAAAGAAGTGAAGTAAGGAAAAGTTTTAAGCCTTTCTTTTAAAAGAAGGGCTTTTTTCTTATTTTAAAATCTTTATGATAAAATAAGAACTAGTCTAGCTAAAAAATGGAAGGAGAAAATATGGCTACTTTTAAACGGATTCTGAATCTAGAAAATTATATTTTTACTTTTTTTATTTTATTTGTCTTTTACGGCGCAATTAACTCTCCCTATTCTCTGGTAAAAATTCTTTGGGAAAAGCCTAAGCACTTGCTTGTTTTACTTCCTCTATTAATTATTCTATTGTTGATTATTTATAAAAACAAAAAATTTCTTTACACTAAGATTCAAGCGCTCTGGCACTTAATAAAAACCCATGATCGTGTGGTTATTATTGGTAGTTTGGTCAGTTTATTTTTACTACAACTTTTACTCCTGACGCAGATTACTGTGCCGATTGGCTGGGATGTTTTTGACAACTTTCATAGTATTACCACTGAAAATAGGGATTATTCAAAAATCGTACTTTCTTTAAACCCCAATAACGAATTTTTCTTTTTCATGATGTATTACCTTAATAAATTTTTGCGTTTCATTGATGTAACAGGGAGCTGGAGCAATACTTGGTTTAGTTGGCAAGTGGTTAATTGCTTGTTTATTAATAGCAGTTTATTTCTCTTTTATCATGCCTCTAAGCGTGTCTTTAATCCATTAACGGCCTTCGTTGCTTACAGTTTATTTTTTCTTTCTTTCGGATTGTCTCCATGGTTACTCACGCCTTATACAGATACGGCCGTCTTATTGTTCATCAACCTAGTCTTTTTTGCATATAGCCTTTTTAACCAAGTTTCCCCTCCCTTCGTAAAATATTGTTTATTACTGTTTATTGGGATTGGCCTAGCTTGGTGTTTTTTAATGAAACCTTCGTCTATTATCTTTTTTATTGCATTTAGTTGTATAAAAGTGCTGCAACTTCTTTTAGTAAATCGGAACAAACAGTCTATCGTAAAATTAACCGTGGTTGCTCTCTTTTTACTGACTGGTTTCGCCAGCGCATATTATAGTTTTCAATTTTTTGTGGAAAAACAAACGATTACGGAAATCGATAAAGAACAAGCCAAACCTTGGACACTTTTTGTAATGATGGGTTTGACGGGAACTGGCGGTTACAATGATGCAGATACACAAGCAGTAAATCAGTTGCCTACACAAGAAGCCAAAAAAGCTTATACCATAAAAATGATTCAAGACCGTTTAAAAAATAAAGGATTCTTTGGTTATCTCCGTTTTCTGGCTCAAAAAAATCGTCATAATACTGCCAATGGTGATTTTGACTGGGGTTGGGATGGCGGTGATTTAATCCCAGAAACACCTTCTAAAAATCGTTGGCAAGAACACTTGCGGTCACTGTATTATCCGCAAAATCAAAAAAGTAACTATCTACGAATTTATATGCATTTTTTCTATTTACTCACATTACTAGGTCTATTGTTCAGTATCCCTCTAAAAGATTCAAAAAATAACTACGCGATTTTAAAATTAGCTTTCATTGGAGCTATTCTGTACTTATTGCTCTTTGAAGGCGGCCGCTCTCGCTATCTAATCCAGTTTATGCCGTTTTGGTACTTGTTATCAGCGAGTGGTTGGCTGGGGTTGAGAGAGATTCGAAGATACAAAAAAATAGTAAAATAGAAAAGAGGATTGAGTTAAAAATGAAAAAAAGTTTACTGGGGTTGATTGTTTTTTTATCCTTACTGACCCTTACTTCTTGCAGAAATAAAGTGACCACAAAAGAGCTAATGGCAAACGAGTGGGCCGTAAACTCCAACGTTGATGAAGTAGTAATGATTGTATCATTCAGCGAAGATACCGCTACTTTCAAAATCAATACAGATGAACACACATCAACTGCAAAAAATGATTTGGAAAAAGCAGGCGAAGAATTAGGTAAACAAATTGCAAATAAAATAGAATACAAAGTCAAATACCATCTAAAAAACAATCAAATTCGTTGGGAAAATGAAGGAAAAGAAGTAGCTTACAAGATAAAAAAAGAAAAGCAAAATCTACTTTTCACTCCTACTAAGACAAACAATTCTGATAACCAAACAAAACTAGTTTTGAAACCTTACACAAAGAAAAGTATTGATTCTTCCACTCAAAAAGATAAAACGGAAGAAACCAGCTCTAATTATCAAAATGTCTCATCTGAAACAAACCAATCTACCTCTTCATCTACTACTAAAGAACCGCTACCACAAGTTAGCTTAGCTGATTTTATAGGCGGTTGGGGTATTCCTCAAAGTGATAACTTATTTTTTATAAATGCTGACGGAACACTCACTAGCATAACTCAATCGAATGTTCCTCTTCAAAATGTAAGTTTTTCTGTGGATGAGAATGGTAATCAAACAATGACGTTTCTTTTGAATAATACGCCCCGAACAGTAACGAAAAATAATGATGGTACTTTAACTGTTAATGGACAAATATACACTTATCTAGGTAATATTACGTTGGAACAATTAATTGAAAGAAATAATCAAACTCAACAAGTTTTTGAACAATCTGAACAGCAACCACCACAAAACTCTGATTCTCGTGAACAAATACAAAATTCTAAATCAGACCAACCTATATACGATACGGTACGAAGTGGTGAAGGTGGGCGACAGTTAGCCGAAAGAAATGGTTTAACCTTAGAAGAATTATTAGCGTTAAATCCAGGCATTGAAACTTCTGTTTTTTATCCTGGTCAGTCATTACGAATTAAATAGAAATTTAGGTATACTAATAGATAATAGTCTATAAAAGTAGAACTGGACCATCTACCATTTACTTTGGGATACCAGTTGATGGCAATCAGTTTGACGAAGTGGAACTAGACCTTGTACCGACTGACTCAGCAAAAATTGCGACATTGGATATAGCAGTTGGTCAGTGATTAATAGCATATATGGAATATACACAAAAATGTCTAAGGAGCCTAACATTCTTTCAAGAAAGAATGTTAGGCTCCTTTTATTCAGACAATTTCAGCCACTCTTTGCGATTGCAATAGGACATAGTTTTTACAAAGACAAAATGATAAAGCAAACCGTAAGCTAGCCCCAACATATTTAACAAAATTCTTAAGTAAAGACTTGTTTCTAGCCCAAATATCATAGAAGCTGCCATGATAGCACCAACACAATTAAAAATCGTTTTACTTTTATAAGATGTGCATAAGCCTAAACAAAGTCCTCCTAAAATACCAAGTAGGTTCGTTGGTATATAAAATAACAAGATAGCCGATACTAGAGAACCAATAACGACCCCTATTATTCGTTCTTTGGCTCGTTCAGACAATTTAAACGTATCATACCCAGAAAATAATGATGAACTAGCAAATGTTGCCCACATAAAGCGGTCAATCTGAAGGTGCGTTCCTATAAAAAGTAATAAGCTAATGCCTAAAGCGTAATAACCAAACCAAATATTTCTTTGATTAAAAAAACCATTTTCTGTAACCATCTGTATAAAAGTAATCTCTTGATCCAATTTTTTATGTTTCACATGATAAACAAAAGCTAAAAGTAGATAAGCAAACACTAATACAAAGAAAGTTTGTTCTAATTGCTGAAACGATTGATAGTGAACCGTGCCAACTAAATATAAGTAGGAGAACGTATACAAGCCAGGATTACCCATTTTAGGGTTTTTACCAGTTAAGAAAAACAATGCCAGCAAGCAGATAAAATGAAGACCCCATTGTAAAAATGATACAGAAATCAGTGAAATTAGTGGACTAACACCTAGAATTGTTAACACGATTCCTAAACTAAGCAAGGCCTGTTTTTCCCTGTAGCCATATGAGACGAAACGGATACTCAACAGCAAACAAAATAATACAATTGAAAAAGGCGCTACAGCTTTTCCAAAGAAAAAAGTAATCGTCGACACCCATAAAATCGCAAACGAAACTAATAAGATATCCCTTATTAACAAGGCGCGCCAAAAATATCTCCGCTGTTTTTTAGTGTCCGCTTGATGAATTTTTTGTTTTAAAATAAATGGATCTAACTGCAATAATTGATAAAAAGTCACCTAAAATCATCTCCTAAAAATCGACTCTTCTCAATTCATTATTCCAACTTTTCCTTCTATGAAATCAGAAGAAAAGTAGTTGTGACGAACATTTTACTACAACTTTTTTTCTGAATCAATACATGCTTTATTTCTTAATTCAATACCTCTCCCGATACGATTTGCTTACTTCATAAAAAATAAGCCTAGAAAAAATCAAAACGATTAATTCTAGACTCAAAATTAAATAACTGTTGAACAAAAGCTAGCGCTTTTTTACATAAACTTTTCCAACAGATCCATTTCTTTTTCTAATTCTTTTTCATCATACTTGTCATACTTACCAGCTTCGTGTGCAATTTTTTTAATCTCATGAATGGCTTTTTTTTCAACAATCCATTTCTTCATACTATGTTTTTTTGTATCCTCATCTAGCGAGCCCAACTCTTCTAAACTTGCATCCAATTTGTTCAAAACGTCGGCAATTTTTGCTAATGCTTGCGCTTCTTTTTCTTCATAGTTTGACATAATAGACACCTCTTCTTAAGTATTTTTCTACTTTAAGTGTACGTCTCTGTCGTTTTATTTGCAACTAATAACTCAACTGCTTCTCAGTACGGAGGATAAGGGATTCGAACCCTTGCACGATGTTACTCGCCTAACGGTTTTCGAGACCGTCCCCTTCAGCCAAACTTGGGTAATCCTCCCTCTACATTCCATCTACAAATGAACATGTAATGAATCAATAGATAAAAAGCCTAGACCCTTACACAACAAGGATTCTAGGCTCTATCTAACTAAATTATTTAGTTTCACGGTGTAATTTTTCTGCAACACCATATTTAGACAGACTAGAACTCACAAGGGTTTGCGTAATATCATTTTAATTCAAATTAGCAAAATAGACTATAACAACAAGATAAAATCTACATCAAAAAATTAAAAAAGGCAAGCGAATAGATATATAAATCATACCGAATAAACAAAAAAAGCTCTACTTCCTGTGATTGAGAAGTAGAGCTTTTAATTTATCTATTCAGCACCGTTAACACTAAGGTGCAGATACCTAATAAAGTTAAACTAAATGATAATAGTTCTTTCTTTTGCAAGCTCATGTTTTTCTTCATCTCGTTAATTCCCTTTAACACTATTATAGCGACGACAATAAAAAGTATATAGTACGTTCGCATACCTGAAGCCCAAACAGTAGGAGAAAAACCCATAATTAATCTTGAACAAAAACCCATCATCATTAACACTACTAAAAAAACAGCAGATTTTTTATCATCAAAACTTATATAAATTCCTATAATTAAACATAATAATAATCCCAAAACTATAAAAGTAGCTACCCAAGTTCCAGGGTGATAAATTGATAGTTTAGTTCCAAATCTTGTAAAGATATTCCCCAGATTGTTGCTATTCCAAATCATTGATCTTTTATTTCCATTGACATAAGTAAAACTTTGTCCCATTGTGTTTCCGAAAAAAGTAATCAAATTTAGAAAAAGCGGCAATGCGGTTAATATACGTATATAATAGTTCTGACATTTCTTATAAGATAGAAAGAATAATATAAAAAAGAGTAATAAAAATAAAATATTTGTGTCTAAAAAAAACGGTTTTCCAAATGATGATATACCAAGGTCTAATTTATTCACAAAGTTAAATTTTTTGTATTCAGGAAACCATTTATTAATTTCATGAGCAGCCCGCAATGTGTTCCCTGGGGCCGTCAAAGAAAAAAATAATTCCACTAAACTTATTATGGAAAGCGCCGATAACTTATAATTATAATTTCTTCTAAATAATAAATACAAACTTACTAGACTAGTTAAAACAAAAAAGCATACGTTAACTTGCTCTTGGTTAGCAGAGAATATTAATAAAGGAATACTTATACAATATATTTTTTTGCTTATTTCTTTACCGCTTAACACTTGAAAAAAAGGGTAAAAAGCTAGCAAACCAAAAGCTACTGGCCATTGGTAATTTAACGTAGTAGCGATCCAACCAGTTTCCCCCATTATTGTTAAAGGAATTAGACAAAATATAGAAAAAACTAGTAGCAAATTTTTAGAATATAACTTGTTGAAAACATATTTGCAAAGCAATACTATAGAACCTGTCATTATCGTTGAATTTAATAATTTCCATAACATAAGGTGTTTAGAAAAAAACATCAAGAATAATTCAATAATAACTCTTGAACTCCATGTTTTATAATGTTCTATTGAAGCACCCAAATATCCTAATTTATCTAATCTATTTACGTAAACTAAGTCATCAGCTCTCACTGTCGGCATATACATATTAAAAAGAAAAAAAACAACCCAAATTCCTATAATCAGTAAAGTTAGTTCTTTATTATTTTTTATTTTCCTAGAATGTTTCTTCAAATTTTATGCTCCTTCCCATATTCACCAGCAAAGTATACCATAACTTGAAAATTTACTTAAGACAAATTTTAATTTTTTAGCATTCAATGATATGTATATATTAGTATAAATGAAAAAAGACCTACCTCTCACAAAGAGAAGTAGGCCTTTTACTTATTTCTTAATAGTTCAACGTTTGACCCGGATAAATCAAGTTAGGATTTGCTAATTCGTTTAAAGCTGCCAATGTTTGATAAGTCGTGCCAAGTTTAGCCGCTATACTTGATAAATTATCACCCAACTGGACTGTGTAAACATTACTTGTTGCTGATCCATTTACTTTCAAAACTTGTCCAGGGTAAATAAGGTTTGGATTAGCCAATCCATTTAACGAAGCTAAAGTTTGATAATCGGTACCGTATTGGTAAGCAATGCTTGATAATGTTTCGCCATGTTGAACTATATGTGTTGTTTCTGGTTGCTTATCAGGGACAACTGTTGCATCTGGTAATAGTTCAATATCACCTTTGCTAATCCATGACAAAATGCCTTCTAGCAATACTCTGCTTCCAGTTGCTTCTTGCACTTTATAACTGTTTCCTTTAACCCAATCTGGAATAGCTTCGCCAGTTGCCCAAGCATCAACACTAAATTTCACTTTGACGGTATCGCCAACTTTAACATCAGAATTAGGTATTTTTTCAATTTCTTCGCCTGCATCTGTTGCTGGCGTATCCGTTTCTGGTTTATTTGTATCTGTATAACCACTATCCGTAATTCCTGTTAAATCTACGTTACCATCTAAACCACCTGCAATATAAGCGGATGT
>NZ_JAHLRI010000054.1:0-15396 GCF_018919685.1 Enterococcus sp. S183_ASV_20 | reverse complement strand
AGCTTATCGAAATGGAAAAATAATTGCCTATAAATAAAATTTTGGCGGTTTTTTGGCGGAAAGTTGGCGGTTTTTATACGAATTTGAGTGCTAATATAGTAATATCGAAAGTCAAAGAAATGGACACATTACACAACGCTTTCTGGTTTAGTCACCGTTTGATTTGACTTTCGATAGTCACTTGCAGACTTACGTTCTCAATAAAATGAAGTGAGGTGAATAACCTCCTCTTTTTTCTACAGGTTTGCAATGAATAACACTCTTGATCGAACTCTAGTTCGGGTGTATAATAAGAAGTATAATCCTTATGGTTATATCTGCTAGAAAGAAGTCGAGAAAAGCACTTGTTTTTCTGACTTCTTTTTGATTTAATTAATATAGCAGGTATAAATTAAATAAGGAGTGTTACAAATGAACATAGGTAATTTGAGAAATTTTATTTCAAATGTTGAAGCGGATGATAATGATAGTGTTGAAATGAAAATGATTCAAAAAATAGGGAACGGTATATGGAGTCATACTCCACAGTTGACTATAGCGATGAGGGAAGAATTAAAAGTTTTTTACACTGAAATCCTTAATAATAATTTTTTTGATTTAGAACAAAGTGAGTATAATCCTAATATAGTAATCGAAGGTTCACTACAAGTTTCAGATTTGACAAATGCTCACATCAATGAAGTATTAGCTGAAATAGATCTTGAAGAAAACTGTAATGATGATATGGGAAATGTAGATTTAGATAAAATAAATTATTACAGATTTAAATTTAATTATAATGGAAATAGTCTTTATATTTTTAGACGATTCACTAAAATGAAAAAAATTAGAAATGGTATTTTAGGTCGTTTTCAGGATAATACATTTAGAAAAATAGAGACTGATGATTTTTTTGGAATAGATCGTGATATTGATATTTTGTTATTTGATAATGAGGCACTGATAGTCAATCGCTTTGCATTACAGACTATTTTTAAGCTTAATGATTATTTTATTGAAAGAGCGACAACGGCGTTAAGCGAACTAGAAGAAGAAAACGTATTAGTAAATTTTGAAGACTTTAAAAATGATTGTTTAAATGATAAACTGGCAGCAAGAAGAATGACAAAAATCATTAATACCGAAGGTCGTTTGGAAGGCTTTTTACAGAATACAAGAAATTTGCCTGAGGTAATTGAACATTTTGATTTAGAAATAGAATTGAATGATAATAATCAAATCATATATAACGGAAGTAAAGAAGCACGAAGTCAGATTTTATTTTGCATATCAGATGCATATTATCAATCGCTTATACTCCAAAGATTAGGTGAAGATCCTTCATAAACAGAGGAAAGAGGTGAAGAGAATGAGGACGATACAGAAAACATTATTTTATATGTCTTCTTTTATACCACTTTATCTGTTATTGATTGTTCAAAACTTCAAGTTCAGAAATGAATCAGGAAAATTTTCTTGGCAAACGATCTTTGATCAAATTAATTTTTCAAATAAAATTATTACATTATTTTGGATTGGCTTAATAGTCATGATTATTCTATCATTATTTGGATGTGTTATCTTTTTTAAGATTTATGGTGCAAAAGAAGGTAGAAATGGTAGCATATCAGATGCAGAATTTGTTAGAGAAGACACTATGGGGTATATTGTGACATATATAATTCCGTTGTTATCCATGGATATAACAAGTTTGAGAAGCTTAGTAGTTAATTTACTGTTATTTATCATTATAGGGACTTTTTATGTTAAGAACGATCAGATATTTATGAACCCATTATATAATTTATTTGGGTATAATATATTTTCTGCTGAAAGTGGAATTTATATCACTAAAATATCCAAGCAAAAGTTGAAATTGTTTGCTAAAAGAGATGTAAAAGTTAAAAAGATAAATATAATGGGAGATATATACGTACTGAAAGAAAATGAATAAATTAGTAGCCATCGCTTATGTGGTGGCTTTTTATAATGAATAATTTTTTGTTTTTTTATATCGGCGTGTAGCTAAATAGGTGATAGCGATTGATTTTTAATCAAGTACATGCAGGTTCGACTCCTGTCACGCCAATAAGTGGCAAAACCACTTAAATAAATTAGGAAACGTCAATAGATGTTTCTATCCTTCACGAGGAGGCATTCGCTTGTAGGATGTCTCTTTTTATATGCAAAAATACTTATAATTAAATCATCAGAAATACATGATAGATTATAAGGAAACATAAATATCAAATTTGTAAAGCATTATATACTAAAAAGAGAATTATATATGATCACAAGTGGCACTCTAAAAGTAGAAGAAATAAAAAAAAGTAACACTATGAAAAGTACTCAACCTAAGGTAAAATAAAACAAAGATACTTTTGGGGGGTATATATGAGTTTTGTATCGATTGCGGGTAATAAGAAATATATCAATGTCATGAGTGATGGTTTAGCAGTATATCAGGATGGGACAAGAGAAGAAAACTGGGAAAAATTTGTCAATTACGATAATAAAAGATTTATAGCTTTCGCAGGAACCGTCCATTATTGTCAAAATGTGGTTACAGAAGCTTCTAAATATTTAGAGTTACCATACAATCAATGGGTGAATCGGATTAAAGAATACGTCTCAAATATGCCGTATTCACAAGAAACGGGTAAAGCCATAATCTGTGTAGGTGGTAAGGATGGAACGTTAAAGTTTTCAAGTTTTTCAAATAAACCTGGGCAAAACTTTTATGATTTTGAATTAGTTGATGATAATATTCACTATGTGTTTTTAAGCAACATGGATGAAGAGGATTTATTGGACAAAAAGTTTATGGAATTTGTAAAGAGATATCGTTCTGCTAAATCAAGAGATGTTCTGTTAGCTCAAAGAGATTTGAATAATTATGTTTCAGATTTGAATCCAAATACTGTGAACAAAAATACTAGTTATTTTGTTTTGAAATGATAGCTATTATTTTATTAAATTGAAAGTCATCGTTTATACGGTGGCTTTTTCATATACAAAAAAACCGCTAATATCGAAAAATTAGCGGATAGGAAGTTATAGTAAGACTTGTTGAAAGAATTATGATAGGTAAATATCGAAAACAAAACTCAACCATTTAGATGAAAAGTGAGGTGGTGTTAATGGATGGCTAGAAAAAGAGATCCACGTCGTGACCAGGCTAAAGAAATTTGGTTAAAGTCAAACGGCAAAAAGGTTCTTAAAGAATTAGCTAATGAACTAAATGTTTCGGATTCTCAAATAAGGAAATGGAAATCTATAGATAAATGGGCTGATGAATTAAAAGGTAATGTTACCAATTCAAAAAGTAACGTTACCAATAAAGGTGGAGCGCCGCCTGGGAACAAAAATGCTATAGGTAACAAAGGAAATAAAACTGCCTCACCGCCAAAAAGAAATAAGAATGCGGTAAAAACAGGCGAATATGAAACAATATTTGCCGATATGTTATCTGACGAAGAAAAGGACATCTATTCTACAATGAATGATGATCCTTTTTTTATTTTGGAGGAAGAAATAAGAATCCTAAAAATTCGTCAATATAGAATGCTTAAACGCATCAAAGATGCAGAGGTTGACTTAAACGATGAAGAAGTTGAACGTTTGCAGCAGCTTCGGAAAGTCAAAGAGCCATCGGTGATTGATGGAAAAATGGTCACTGTCAAGAGAGAAGTTTTAAAAGATGTGCAAGTAACTCGTAAAACATTTAGAAAACTAGATGACATTTTGGCTATTGAGGAAGCATTGACAAGAATTAGCAATCAGTTAACAAAGGCTATTAAGCAACAGAATGCCTTGCTAGCAAATGATGCCAAATTACAATTATTGAAGGTTCAAACTGAAAAAGTTAAAGCTAGTTTAGATGCTACAAATGGAGACATGGATATGCCAGTTTTCATCGATGATATATCAGGTGATGAATATGAGTAAAAAATTATCTGAATTTCTTCCTAAAGCATTTCATACTACTTGGAAGATAGCATTAAACTCAAATATATTACATGTTGTTGAAAAAGGTGGCCGTGGGTCAGGTAAATCATCTGGCATAGCACACATAATCGTTCAATTGATTATGAGATATCCTGTAAATGCTGTGGCCATTAGATTTGTTGATAATACGATTGAGTTATCTATTTTTGAACAGATTAAGTGGGCTATTGAAGAACAAGGTGTGTCTAAGTATTTTAAAGTAAATAAAAGTCCTATGAAAATCACCTATAAGCCTAGGGGTAATTATATTGTTTTTCGAGGTGCACAGAATCCAGAAAGGATTAAGTCGTTAAAAGATTCAAGATTTCCATTTGCTATAGCTTGGATTGAGGAATTAGCCGAGTTTAAAACTGAAGATGATGTAAAAACCATAACTAACTCATTGCTACGTGGTGAATTAGCAGATGGTCTTTTTTATAAATTTTTTTATTCGTACAACCCTCCTAAGCGACGACAATCATGGGTTAATAAGAAATATGAATCTAGCTTCCAACCTGAGAATACTTTTGTTCATCATTCAACATATAAGGATAATCCATTCATAGCACAAGCATTTATAGAAGAAGTTAATGCCACGAGAGCTAAGAATCCGAAACGTGCTGAGTGGGAGTATGACGGCAAAGCTATTGGTTCAGGAGTTGTTCCGTTTGATAATTTACGAGTAATAAAAGGTTGTATAACTGATGAAATGGTAGCTAACTTTGATAATATCAGAAATGGTCTTGACTTCGGTTATGCTACTGATCCGTTAGCGTTCGTTCGATGGCATTATGATAAAAAGAAAAATGGTATCTATGCTATTGATGAGATATACGGTGTGAAAATTAGTAATAGGGAATTAGCTAAAAAACTACATGAAAAGGGCTATCAAAATGATGAAATTTTTTCTGATTCTGCTGAGCCCAAAAGTAATGCAGAGTTAGTAAATGAGCATGGTATCAATCATATAAAAGGTGTTAAAAAAGGCCCGGATTCGGTTGAATATGGTGAGCAATGGCTAGATGACTTAGATTTTATTTGTATCGATCCATTGAGGACTCCAAATATAGCTAAGGAATTTGAAAACATTGATTATCAGACTGATAGAGATGGTAATCCTAAACCGAGACTAGAAGATAAAGACAATCATACAATTGATGCCACACGTTACGGATTTAACGAAGACATGTGGGCGAAGAAAAAAACTAAAATTAGTAAAAATCAAAGAAACAAAATAAAAGGAATGTTTTAAAAAAAGGAGTGTGAAGTATGGAAAATGAAGAAATCCAAAAAGTTAATGAATTTGAACATGGATCGGACATCAGCTATTCAAGTGGTGTGAATGAAAATTTTGTTAGCTTTGGCGTAGAATCAAATATTCACTATAGATATAGTTCTGCAGAAGAATTGTTGGATAATACTGATGTTTTAGCAAAAATGATTGCGCACCATAATGAACACCAAGTTCCACGTCTACAGGTTTTGGATGATTATTATAAAGCGAAGAATACAAACATCATCAAAAATCGTCGCCGTAAGGAAAAAGAAAAAGCAGACCATAGAGCTGCTCATAATTTTGGAAAAGTTCTTGCAACGTTTGATGTTGGATACAATACAGGCAATCCATTAAAAGTCCAAATTAATAATAAAGCTAGTCAAGAGACCATTGATAATTTCAATCAAGATAATGACATTGACGGATTGAATGGAGAATTGTGGTTAGATATGGATAAATACGGCCGAGCTTATGAAATCATATATCGAGATGAAGATGACGTTGACTATGTTGATCTATGCAATGTTTTTGAAACGTTTGTTGTTTATGATACAACGGTCAAGCGTAGACCAATACTTGCTGTTCGTTATCCTAAAACTAAATTTACTATAGATGCAGACAAACAGTATATTCAACCGATAATTTACACAAAAGACAAAATCATTACTTACGCTGAAACGACTCTTGCTACGATTAAACTAAGTGATCCAAAAGAGGATTCTCATGATTACAAAGAAGTTCAGATAACTGAGTTTTCTCCTAATCGTTTTAGAATGGGATTGTATGAAGATATTTTATCTCAAATCGATTTGTATGATGCTGGACAGTCTGACACTGCTAATTACATGACGGACTTAAACGATGCGCTATTAGTGATTAGCGGAGACATTGAAGCAGCGGGTCTATCAACCGAAGATGCTATTAAGCAAAAAGAAGCGAACATTCTTTTACTTGAATCTGGCACAGATATCAATGGTAACAAGACCTCAGTGAATGCTAGCTACATCTATAAACAATACGATGTAAACGGCGTTGAAGCATACAAAGAACGAGTGAGAAAAGGAATACATGAAATATCTATGATTCCAGATTTAACAGATACAAATTTTTCTGGTGTTCAATCAGGAGAAGCAATGAAGTATAAAATGTTTGGTTTCAATCAAATGACGGCAGTAAAGCAAAGACTATTTAAAAAAAGTCTTGTGCGGCGCTATCGTCTTTTATTTAATCTGAAATCAAGTGTTTCTGAGATTGATAACTCCGATTTAAAAGGATTGCGAATTATCTTTACTCCTAATCTTCCGAAAGCAATTCTAGAAGAATTAAAAACATTGATTGACTCTGGAGCTGAGTTAAGCCAAGAAACAATTTTAGGTCTAGCTTCGTTTGTTGATGATGTTCAAGCTGAATTAGAACGTGTAAAAAATGAAAATAAACCATTAGATATTACTGATGAAGAAGTAGCCAAAACGAAAGTGAATCAGGCAAAATTTTTAGCTAAACAATCGGAAAAGGAAACCGAGGAGGAATGATTGAATGTCCTACTTGAAAAATCGTGAAGAATCTTGGATCAAAGAACAGATGAAGCTAGATCGCAATAGAGAAAAAGAAATTGTTCAACAGCTTCAAAATGCTATTGATGCGATTCAAACCGAAATTGTAGCTAACTGGGATAGATTTTCCAATGGCCAAAAGATTACGATTAGCGAAGCAAGAAAAATGGCTAATAAGATGGACGTAAAACGCTTTGAGAGAAAAGCAAAGGAGTATGTAAAAAATAAAGACTTTAGTCCACAGGCCAATAAAGAATTGAAAATCTATAACTTAGTAATGCGAGTGTCTAGATTAGAGCTATTAAAGTCTCAAATTGGCTTAGAACTAATCACGTTGTTTGATGAGCTAGATAAGTGGGGATATTCTCAGTTATCTGAAGCAGCAAAAGATGAGTATTTAAGACAGGCGGGAATACTAGGCGAAACCGTTAAAGAAAATTATTCGTCTAAGGTTAGAAAAATTGTTAATGCATCATTCAAATCAAGTGAATTCCCTTCGTTTAGTGATAACATTTGGCAAAATTTTGTTGAAATGAAAGCTGATTTAGAAAAAATAATCACTCAGGCAATCACTCAAGGTAAAAATCCAAGAGCAGTAGCAAAAGAGATGGCAAAATTTTTAAAGCCTAACCAATTAAATATAAGATACAAGCTAAATAGGCTAATGATGACTGAAATATCTGGTGTTCAAACAGATATTCAAAAGCAAAGTTACTTGGATGCAGATATCGAAGAATATGATTACATTGCAGAACCGTTTGCTTGTGAAATATGTAAAAAAGTAGCTAAGGGTAGTCCTTATAAAGTACTAAAGATGAAAAAAGGAATTAATGCTCCTTATATGCATCCTCATTGTAAGTGCTCTACTGTCCCTAAAGTTAGTGAGGATTATGAGAAGTCGCTGAAAGAAAGAGGTTTGTAAATGGATAATCTATATAAATGCAATCAATGTCATAAACACACTCCTTTAATTAGAAAATCTGAAAATATCATGAAGGATGTCGAACACCATTATGCTGAATGTGCAAATTGTGGATATAAAGCGACAATTATGTATATGAATACCGAAATCAAGTTATTAATGTATGAACAAAGAAAAACAAAATTTGGTACAAAAAAGAAAGGTAAATTGACAGAAAAGCTAAACAGATTAATTTCTGAATTAAGAAAAGAAGTCGAAGAATCACTTTAAAATTATGACAGAAAGGTGTGATTCTATGAATGACGATCCTTAAGATTATTTAGATGCTGATTATGAAGAATATTTAAGAAAAGAGGGTAAAATGATGGATTCACAAGAATTTATTGATAAATGTAAAGAAATTGTTTCAAATTATGCAAACAAACACTTGGATAAATCAGATCAAAAAGAAATTACAAAAAAAGATGTTTTTGTAGTTTGGAGTTGTAAAACATTGCAGAATAACAAAGCTCTATTAAGCACTAATTTACTTGATGGTATGTATTATGAATTAACATTAAACGGCGACAAGCAAGAGATTTATTTTGATGCATACAAAAAATGGGAAAATAAGGCAATTAAAGTCTAACAAACGTTAGGCTTTTTATATTGCCTTCTTACTGCTTACAGGCACTAAAGAGAAAGCTGTTTCGATTGATAGGCGTAACTTATCAAATATATCGGGTAGCGGCGTAACCGTGGAGGATAATCATGAAAACAAAAAAACTATTATTGCCAATGCATTTACAATTCTTTGCTGATAATCCAGATACTGGTACTGGAGGTACGGACCAACCGGCCGGAGGTCAAGAGCAAACACCGCCAGTAGATAGCGGCAAAGATAAAGGTAATGAAAAAACGTTTTCTCGTGGTGAAGTAGCAAAAATGATCGCTGCTGAAGTATCAAAAACAAAAGAAGCTTGGGAAAAAGAGCAACAAGAAAAACAAGCAGAAGCAGAAAAACTGGCAAAAATGAATGCTCAGGAAAAAGCTGAACATGAAAAGAAACAGCTAGAAGCAAAAATTGCGGAATTGGAACGTAGTCAAGCATTAGTTTCCATGTCAAAGGAAGCTTCTAAAATGCTTTCAGAGGCTAGTTTGCCGCATGACGATGATTTGCTAGGATTGATTGTTTCAGATGATGCAGAAGCTACAAAAAAAGCTGTCGCTATTGTTACGAACTATGTATCAATGATTAAGAAAGAAAATGCTCGCCAAAAAACACCAGGTGAGGGTGGACAATTTTCAACTGATAAAAAAGAAACCGAATCAGTTGCAGCTCTTGCAGCAAGTAAACGAATTGTAAAATAGGAGGAAATATAAATGAAGAAAAAACAATTAATGAAAATGGATATTCAAATGTTTGCTCAAACATGGAATCCAGACAACGTCACTGTATTAGAGAAAAAAGATGGAACAATTCCAGATAAGTACAACACTTTAATTTTAAAAGATGTGATGGAAAATTCTAAGTTAATGCAGTTGGCTAAATATGAAGAAATGGACGGCAAAGAAAAGAAATTCGAATACTTTGCAGAAGGTCCTGGGGCGTACTGGGTTGGTGAAGGCGAAAAAATTAAAACGTCTAAACCTAAATGGTTAAACGTAACGATGACTGCGAAAAAAATTGGTGTTATTATCCCAGTTTCTCGGGAATATTTAACTTATAAGATGTCTGATTTCTTTACTCAAATGCAACCAAAAATCGCAGAAGCATTTTATAAGAAAATTGATGCGGCTACTATCCTTGATAAAGAAAATCCATTCTCTCAATCTATTGAAAAATCTGTCATTGCAGCTAGTAATGTAATTGAGGGCGACTTGACATATGACAACATTTTAGCATTAGAGGATTTGCTTGGAGAAGGTGAATACGATCCGAATGCTTTCATTTCTAATCGTAAGAATCGTACAGTGCTACGTGAAGCAAGTAAAAAAATTGGTGACACAACTCAATTTATTTATGATCGTGTCAGCAATACTATTGATGGACTACCTGTAGCAGATCTAAAATCTATGGATAAGGGAAACCTTTATACTGGTGATTTTGATTACTTGCGCTATGGTATCCCATTTAACATTAATTTCAAAATTTCAGAAGAAGCTCAATTATCTACTTTAACGAATGAAGACGGTACGCCTGTCAACTTGTACGAACAAGAATTGGTTGCTTTACGAGCTACAATGGATATTGGTTTCATGGTCATCAAAGATGAAGCATTTGCTAAGATTCAAACAAAAGCTGCGGGGGAGTAACTAGCCCTGTTGTCGGAAAAGTAACACCGACAACAAATGGGGCGACAATCGAACTAACTTAGGTGGTGTTTTGATGTCAGAGATAGCAAATGATGTAAAAAAATTATTAAATGGCAGTCTTGATGAAAAATTAGAAATCATTGAAAGACGTACAAAAGATCGGCTTCAAAATATATTGAATGTCATTGAGTTACCAAAAAGTTTTGATTCAGTTGTATATGAAGTCACTTTAAAACGATTTAATCGTATTGGCCAAGAAGGAATGCAATCTTATTCTCAAGAAGGTTTATCTATGGCATTTCCAGACTCTGATTTTTCTGAATATCAAGATGAGATTGAAGAGTATAAGAATAAGGAAATAGAAGAACTTTATAAGCCTAAACGTGGGAGGTTTACATTTTCATGAGATATTTAGATGAAATTACCTTTGTAAAAAAATCTTCAGAATCGCATTATGATCCAAATTCAGGTGAATGGATTGAAGAAGAACCGTTTAGAAAAACTGCTGATGTCAATGTAACTGATATTGGTACAAATCGTTCTATTACTATTTTCGGAAGCATTAAAGAAGGGGCTAAGGTCATTAGGACACAGCCCCTTTTCGTTATTCCAGAATTTGATTACATTGAGTTTGAGGGTAAAACTTGGGAAGTTATTACAAGTAGAGTTCCTGCATTAAGAAATAGCTTGATTATTCAGGAAGTGACTATTGATGGCAAGAAGTCAAGTAAGAATTAATGGATTAGCTGGAATTTCTAAAAAACTAAAGAGAAATGCTCAACTTGATGATGTGAAAAAAGTTGTTAGAAATAACACAGCAGAATTAACCGCCAATATGCAAGCTGAAGCCGGAAAAGTGTTAACTGGACACTGGGAAGGTAAAAAGTTTGTTAAACCAACTGGGGCAACAAAAAGAAGTATCATTATGAGGCTTTCGAACAATGGTTTTTCTGGGCATACAGGACCAGGAACGGAATACGCACCGTATTTAATAAACGGTACGAGATTTATGGTGAAACGTGATTTCTTTTTACCGCCGCTGAAACAACAAAAAGTGAAATTTAGAACGGACTTGGAAAGGTTGATGAAATGATTAAAACAAGAGATCAATCAATCTTCGATGAAGTGTATAAGAAGTGTCAATCACTGGGTTATGAAACCTACGATTATAAACCTATGAATGATGTAGGTTATCCATTTGTCGAATTAGAAGATACTCAGACACTGCACCAAGCCAACAAAACTGATATTAAAGGTTCGGTTACATTGAATCTATCTGTATGGGGATTGGCAAAAAAACGTAAACAAATATCGGATATGGCTTCAGCAATTTTTGCTGAGGCTCTATCTATTTCTGAAACGGAAGGTTATTATTGGTCGCTCAATATCCAATCAAGCGGTATTCGGTTAGTAGATGACATTTCGACTAACACACCATTGAAGCGGGCAATGATATCTTTAGAATTCAAAATACTATAGAGAGAAGGAATATAAATGGCTAATGAAGCAAAAGTAGCGGCTAAAGGTATTGATATTATTTTACTTTTCCGTTTGTTAAAAAAATCAAAAGAGGAAGCAGCATGGAAATTAGCTTTCCAGACAGAACATGAAAATACAAAAACAAAAGATAGTGACTCTGTGACCACTAAAGATGGTCCGATTCGCATCCCAGGATCATTGGAAATTGATTTTTCGGCAACATCTATTTTATCAGTCGGTGATCCGTATGTTGACCAGCTAGAAGAAGCTTTAGACAATGACGATATTATTGAAATCTGGGAAATCAACAAAGCAGAAAAAGGCACAGGAGATAATGCTGACAAATACAAGGCAACCTATTACCAAGGATACGTAACATCATTTGGTAAATCGCCTAATGCTGAAGACACCGTAGAAGTTTCATTAGAATTTGGTATCAATGGTAAAGGTGCAAAAGGATTTGCAACATTAACTGCTGATCAAGAAGAAGTAGTTCAATATGTCTTCAAAGATACGACTATTGAAACAGATGATCCGGGAAAGTAGATAGCCCTGTTGTGGGTAATGTAACTCCTACAGTCGATGGGGCATCTATTGAATTAAGCTAAGAAAGGAAAATTAATATAATGGATACTTTTAAAATTTATAAAGGCCAAACCGAAGTTGTTTCCGGCACATCACCTTTAACTATAACAGGAATGGAACCTGACACCTCAGTGCCGGCTGGTGAGTACCAAGTAACTCGTGTTGTTAATGGGAAAGAATCAGAGCGAGTAGATATTCCAGCTTTTAAAACATTGTCTATTGCTGTAACTGGCTTAGAGTTTTCTCCTAAAACATCAACAGCAGATGCGGGTACTGCAGGTAGCCGACAAATCACAGCAACTGTCTTGCCTGAAAATGCAACCAACAAAAAAGTAACCTATAAGATTACGCCTGAAACAGAAGGTCTTGCTGTCTCTGAAACAGGAAATATTACTTGGACAGAAGCGGTACCGGCTGGTGTTTATACCACAACAGGAACAACAGAGGATGGTAAAAAAACAGCTCAACACACCTTAACATTGAATAATCAAGCTTAAAATAAAATTTAGAGGGCAGCTTAGCGGCTGTCCTTTTCTTATGGAGGAAAAGACATGCAAATCGAAATTAAAGGGAAAAAATATAACTGTATTTTTGGAGTCAAGTTTATTCGTGAATTGGATAAGCAGCATGGGGTAGTTCGTAATGATGTGAATCTTGGTATGGGACTAACAACATTATTACCGCAGCTAGTAAGTGGAAATATCGTTGTTCTATCTGATGTACTTTACACAGCTACCATTACGGAAAAAAGTAGACCTTCTAAGGATGAAGTAGATGAGTTTGTTGAAACTGTTGATGATATTGAGGCGTTATTTGATGAAACGTTGAAAAACTTAGAAGAAAGCAATGCGGGAAAGTTAACGGTCAGAAATTTCAAGAAAGCTCTGATGGAGAACAAGTAAGAGAGGAGCTAACCTCAGCTGAAGCTTATGAAAATATTCTTATTAATTGTTTTCGTTACCTAGAAATTACTGATTTATCAAAAATCGAACGAATGACTTTGTATGAATATGAAGTTAGGCTATTGTCGTTTCAGTTAAAAAGACTTGACCATGAAAGAGACCTCTATCTTCAATCTTGGCTAAATAACCAAATTAAGGCGACTAAAGGTAAAAAATCTGAACCTTATTATAAGGAATTCAATAAGTTTTTCAATTATGAAGAACGAGAGAAGCTTATTTTGGGTAAATCATTAATTGATGAAAAAGTTGATATAGGAGCAATAGATTTATTAAGAAAAGCAAATAAGTAGGAAAGGAGGAAAATAATGGAATCATATTCAGTCGAAGCAATACTTACTGCCACTGATAGAACGTTTAGTAGCACGATGAGTAGCGCTGAACGTTCTATGGCTGGTGTAAACAAGCAATCTGGTGAGCTAGGGGATGGATTGGATAAAAGCACCACTAAAGGGAATCAATTAGGCAAGTCAATTCTTAGTATTGGAGCAGGTGTGGGTGCCGTAAAATTAGTGTCTACGGCCGTAAATATGGTTAAGGATTCTGTTGAAGGAGCTATTAACCGTTTTGATACGTTGAATAAATATCCTGTAGTTATGAAGGCTCTAGGTTACTCAACAGAAGATGTAGATAGATCAATGACTAAGTTAAGTGATGGAATTGATGGGCTTCCTACATCGTTAGATGAAATCGTATCAAATACGCAACAGTTAGCAATTTCAACTGGTAGCTTGAGTAAAGGAACTGACACAGCTATTGCATTAAATGATGCCTTTCTTGCTTCTGGAGCTTCAACTGCTGATGCAACTCGTGGTATGCAACAATATATTCAAATGCTCGGTAAGGGTGAAGTTGATATGCAGTCTTGGCGAACATTACAAGAAACAATGCCGATTGCGATGGATAAAGTTGCTAAGTCTTTCAAAGAACAAGGTGTAAACTCAGTTAACCAATTATACGATGCCTTAAAAGAAGGAGATATTACATTTAATGAGTTCAATAATCGTTTGATTGAGTTGGACAAAGGCGTAGGTGGTTTTGCGGATTTAGCCAAGAAAAACTCAAAAGGTATCAAGACCTCATGGGCAAATATTAAAACAGCCACCGTTAAAGGTGTAACTACAGTTATTAAATCATTTGATGAATTATCCAAAGCAGTGACAGGAAAAAATATTGCCGAAAATTTGGACTCTTTAAAAAATGTAGTGAATATAACTTTTAAGGCAATTGATGCAGCGATTCAATCAACTATTCCATTGATGAAACTATTCGGAAAAGCAATTACGTCAATAGGTACAGCCTTAACACCATTACTACCAACAATTGCCAGTTTTGCTGCTACCTTCACAGCATTGAAAGTAATTCAGCAAGTGACAGGCTATATAAAGCAATCTGAATTGGCAATCAAAGCTTATACAACCGCAATAAGTTTATACAATGGAATATCAAAACTGGCTACGTTATCTACTACAGCACTCGGAAGAGCATGGATGTTAAACTTAGCAGCCGATAAAGCCAATTCTGCAGCAATAGCAATAAAAACTGGTCTTTTAGTGGCGCAAAATACAATCGTTGGTGTTTTGACGGGAACAATTAGTTTAGCTACAGTAGCTACAACTGTTTTTAGTACCGCTATGAAATTGTTATTGGGCCCTATTGGTTGGGTAATAGCCGCAATAGGAGGACTAGTAGCTGTAGGGGTAAACTTGTGGAAATGGTTAAATAAGGAAACTGAATCAACTAAGGCAGTTAAAAAAGAGCAAGAAAACCTTATGAAAACCACAGATGACTTGATTAAAAAGAATCAAGAACATGCACAATCCCGAAAAGATGAAGCTATTGAGTTAGAAAATACTAAAGAAAAATATAATTCAATGATTTCTGAAATGGCAACGCTCGCTGCTAAAGAGAAATTAAGTAACAGCGAGAAAAAACGTATGACAGAAATTGTTGAAGAGTTAAACGGTAAAATGACTGGTTTAAACTTAGTTTACGATGAACAAAGTAATAAACTTTCTGAAATGCCAGGTAAAATTCAACAACAAATGGACGCATATAGCGCATTAGATAAAGCTTCTCAAGCTCAAGAAGATATCAATAAGATGTTGCAGCAAAGAAATGACAATGAAGCAAAATTAATGGAAATCAATGCAGCTAGGGAAAAATGGAATCAGACGTTAAAAGAATCTGGCGGGAATACAAAAGAAGCTCGTGAAAATATTGAAAAATTGGGCGAGCAAGAAAAAGTTTTGATGGGCGTTCAAGAAGATTTGAGAAATGATATTATAAATACTGCTAAAACACATGAATCCGCAATCCAAACAGCTAGTCAAGCTGTAGCAAATGGAGTTTTAGAGCAGA
>NZ_JAHLRI010000053.1:0-15406 GCF_018919685.1 Enterococcus sp. S183_ASV_20 | reverse complement strand
TCACTAATCCACTTAAAAGCCCACTGAAGATTCATCACAAAACCTGAATTTTGAATGCTGTTAAATGCATCCATAGCCGATTTTTGGAATCCCCCAAAGTCAGGTATAACTGCAGCTACCTTATCACCTAAGCCACTTAAGCCTTTCGTAATGCTTTGAATAATCGAAACAACCGTTCCTAAAATAGGGGTGCCTATTTTTGCTAAAAAGTCCTGCCACGCTTGTTTTAAGTTACCCATAACGTTTTCATATCCGTCGGCTTCGCGAGCAGCCTGTCCTACAGCTCCGGCTTGTTTAAGCATGTTGCTAGCATAATCTAAACGAGTAGCTTGTTTCGTCGCTTCATCTAAATTTTGCCAATCTTTTGTAGAACCTACTACTCCCTGAGAAATAGCAAACTGCGCCATTTGAGTATCATTTGCAAAAATCCCTATCGCTTCACCGGCTTCGTAGTTTCCTTTTAGAAACGAAGTAAGAGAACTTGAAGCATCTTCCAGTGAAACATCATAGAAAGCTGCAGCATCTGCCGCTAAGGTAGTTGCTTGCTCTGATTTCTTCATTGCGGCTTCTGTATCTAGCCCTAAACCTTTAAACATTGAAGTAATTCGAGAAAATGTCGGCTTTATACGGTTAGGTAGGATATTCATTTTTTTACCCATGCCATCTACCATTTTTTGTGCTAACGGTTCTAACTTACCAAAAACCTGGGTAAATTGTGCATTCAAAGCTTGTGCACTTGCCGCGGCTTCTACGCTTAGCTTCCCAAAATTAACGATTTTTTCTACGGCAAAAGCAGCACCAATTGCTAGCGCTGCTTTTTTAAAGAACCCCACTAATTTACTTGTTGTTGACTGTCCCTTAGATTCCGTCTCGTCCAAAGCCTTATTGGCTTCACCATTATCGACACCGATTGTACCAAAAAGCTTGAAAATTTCGCCCATTAAGACACCTCACCTTCTTTTCGAGGTTTAACAAATTGACTAGCAAAATCTAATGCTTTTTGTTGTTCTTCTTTTGTGGTAGATTTCGCTTTATTTTTACGTAAAGGTCTGTATTTTTGTTGTTCTTTAAATTCTTGTAAAGACTGCGTCATCTGTGTGTGCAACCACTGATTGTAGATTTTCTCTTCTTGTTCCACTTCTTGAACATAAAAAATAAATTCCATTAAGTCACACAAACGATAGGTACGAAGTAACGATATCGGATCTCCGTACCTTTTGAACAACAAATCTTTAATTCGGTGTTCGCCGTCTTTTATTTCAATAAGCTGGCGATAGAAGAGAAAAAATCAGCTAGTTCTGGTTTCTTAAAGAAATCGACTAATAAAGTCGTATACTCCTTTAATCCAAGAGCTGAAATTTCTTGTACGGAGGCGCCTGTTAACTCTGCTAAAAGTCCATTAATATCACTCTTAATATCTTTTAAGTTAAGCATGACTTTTTGCAACATCGCTGCGCCCATTTCAATGCCACGCTTAGTAGCTTCTTTGTCAGCTTTTTCTTTGGCTGCATCAATTTTTTTCTGTTCTGCTTTTGTCGGCTCTTTCGTTTTATGATCAAACAGCTCTACCTTTTCAGCAGATTCGATATTTTTTTCAAATAAATTGATAAACTCATCTTTTACATCAAGTTTTCCGACAATGGTTAGTAATGTAAATAAGTCATCACCTTTTAATTCACGCATTTCTAAAGTCATTTTATTATTCCTCCACGTAAAAAGGACGACTATCGAGCCGCCCTTTATTAGTATTTTTTTACTTTGCTGGGATTGTCACAGAAACAGCCGTACTCCACTCGGAACCGAAGCTGTGTTCATTTAAATAGGCTGCTTTTTCTGTATAATTTGAACCTTGTCCCACTTCGCTAAAGCCCTGAACATATAGAAAAATTTGATCGTTCGGCTTAGAGCTAGGTATATTTGCCTTTAGCAGCTTCCAGTTGTTTGTTTCACTGTAGCCCATCATAGTAGCTTGGCTAGGTTCCGATTGATTAGCACCGCTATAATGAATGACATAACTAGTTGACCCATCACTTGCCCATGATACTGAAATAGCCCCGTCTTCTTCAACAGTTGCCTGCACGTTTTTAGGGACTTCGGGACGTACGGGTACAGGATTATTTGAAGTCCCAGGGTAATAAATGCGGAATGGGAATTCATCATTTATTAGCTGTTCATAAGAAGCATTAGCTGTGATCTCCTGTTCAATTACTACCTCTTTGCCATCCTCTGTTTTAATTTCAAGTCCGCTTTTCACCAATCCGTTATCTAACGCAACGATGATAGGCTGTTTCGTTCCATTATGAATACCCACAACGGCCATGTTAGGGATATAGTCCCCTTCTTCTAAATAGCGTTTAGGTTTAATAATTTTATAACCAGCAGGTGCTTCATCTGTAGTAGCATCTGTCATCGTAGCATTTAATGATCGGCGTAAATTTTCTGCTGTTAATTCAATCAAGTTGGCTTTCATCGTAGCTGTGGCTGATTCAAGCACATTCAAACCTACTACGTCCATAATATAAGCACCGTCTACTTCCACTTTACGGTAAGAAAGTTCTGTTTTGATTTCTACACCACCAGAAGTTGCCCCCATGGGAATACCGGTAAACTCCTCTTTCTCTTTATCGTATTTAAAATCGGTAAATACTGTCGCAGAATCAATGACAAAATTGTCTGCGGTTGTTTTTGTATAACCTGTTTTAGGTAGTGCCATATTCTTTTTTCCTCCAATCGACCGCTACATAAAAGCGGACATTTCTTCTTTTTAACAGCTCTTCTTTTGTTGGTATTTTATTTGATCCTTGAAAACTAAAAATGAGATTTAGTTCTGGAGTTAGTACCCTTTTGTAACAAAGAGCTGTTTTTAACTTGTCTTCTAGAACAAGCAAGTTTAAAAATGAATTATTTTTGTCAAAAATATCAATATCCAGATAAAAACCATCTTGATTTCTACGAATAGGCTCGGAATCAAAATCAAAGGTGGCGTATGGATAGATGACCTCTTTTCGAGGATTCGTTTCTAAAAATGTTTCTGGGTGTATCTCTTGTAAGATTCTTACCAGCTCTCGTATAAACTCTTCCATCACTTATCCCCCTTTAAATGTAGCTCCGTATTCTTTCCCTAGAATTTCGATGACTTTTTCTTTATTCTGCCGAAACGCGTTTCTTAAAAACTTTTGTGGTTTCTGACCTCTTGTAAAATGCCATTCTCCATCTGGTCCCTCAAAGAACCATCCACCTTTACGTCCTGAGCCATTTTCAGCAAATTCTCCGGTTCCGAATTCAACATAAATGGCGTATTGTTCTGGCGAGCCGACAATGCCGACCACTTTTCCTCCAACAGCCTTAAGTTGATAGTCTATCCGGTCCCGCAACTGTCCTGTTTCAACTGGTGCACCAGACTTTGCAGCAGCTTTGATAATCATGAGGACTTTAGTCATCCCCCGTTCTGCCGTCGCGTCTAACTCTTTTTTTACCTTGTCTTTGTAGCTGATAAATTTAAAGTCATTCTTCGCCACTTAAAACACCTTCAAACTTCAAATAAATTTCATTGTGATGTTTTATGCCAACAGGATTATCGGAATACGTAATATCGTAATAACGATTTGTTTGATCAACCACTCGCATATTGTCTGTTATCCCCTCAATAAATTCGGGAATAATAAGAATGTGTGTAGATTCTTCTACAAATGCGTTCTGTTTCGTTGTTTCATCTGTTCCTGTCACCAAATCGATATATCCAGAAACTTCTTTAAACAAGCCCCAATCGTCAATAAGCCCTCCTAATCCGTCAGGCTTTTGGCCTTTGACCTCTTGTAGAAAAAAGGTTTGAGGTGAGTACATTATCCCCACCTCATTTTTTTATATTTATTTAAAAAACTGAACTTTGCTGCAGGAAAGCCCTCGATATTATCACTAGCGTTCACATCGTAATACGTGATAGACATTCTAGCGATAGATTCTGACTTAATGCCTAACTTTGCGCCCATCGATTTTTTAAATCGTAAAAGTTCTTCAATACCCATTTTAATATCTGCTGGATACTCTACTTTTGTAATAAAAGCACCAGAAAAAGAGCCCTCAAAAAAAGGCTCTTCAACATCTGTTTCCAGTGTCTTTTCTGTGATAGCTTCAACAGTTGTTAGGCAATCGTTTACTATAGAATTACTAATTTGAATCGTATCACCTACTCGTAAACCAAGAGGGTTATCTTTTAACACAATAGAATTACCCTTAAAAACAACATCCCTAAAGCGTATATGAACGTTTTGAAAATTATTATTGGTTAGTTGCCTAACTGTCTGTTCGAACGCGTCTAAGTCACTCTGAGTAACCGATGGGTCAATTTTTTTTGCTTCTTCAATGCTGATAATCAAGTTAACCACCTCCTAAGATGCAGGTGTACCTGTTACTGCAATAGAGGTTGTAAACGCACCGGAAGTAAATTCAAATGTCGCTTTACCTTCTGCAATAATTGAGCCATCAAATCCACCGTTTTTATTTTTAGTGATAGTAGCAACACTCTCATTACTAGATATCACTGTAATTGCTGAAATTACAGCTTGTGCGTTTGTGGCATCTACTGGATTAGCTGCAATAGTAAATGTCTTAGTTGCGCCTACTGCACCCGTCCATGTTTTCTGACTAGGCGTGATACCCGTTGCTGGATTAGTAGGCGTTACGCTTTTTTTACTGCTTTTAAAATAGCTACTTTATTTTTTTCAGGGATGTGTTTACCATATTTTCCAGCTCCCTGGATTGCTACTCCGTTAAAATCTTCGGAGTCAATAGCACGTGTTACAGAAATACCAACGCCCGCAATACCTACGCTATCCGCGGAAAATTGAGCCATTTCCCCAGTTTGTAATTTGCTTTCTGGAATTTCAACCAATACAAAACCTTTAAATTTATATATTGTTTGTTCATCAATGTTAGCACTTGAATTTTTAGTTGTTGTTGCTAAACCATTGTCTACTAAAAAATCATAAACATCAGGGTGAACATAAGCAACCCAAGCAAGAGACTTAGAAACTAAATTATTCACAAAAGTCTTATGCGCCGTTGAGAACAGCTTAGTTACTCCTTCACTGGTTAATTCAAACTGAATCGTTTCAGAGGCTGCATCAGATAATGCTTTACCTAATAAACCGTCGATATACTCAGCCCAAGCAATCGCTTGTTCCTCTAATCTTTCAGCTACTACTGCGTCAGCGTCATCGTTTACTGTGATATTATCCACTCCTTCGTGAATCGCTAACGGAGATTCATAAGGAACCGTTGTATCAATAGATTTAATTTCTTTACGTGGCCCAAAACGATTAGAGTTGCCAGTTCCTGTGCCAAACGCTACGTTTTCACCAGTGTTGTAGGGTTGCATTACCACAGGTGTATCTGAAGTTTTTAGCATCAAAAATGTGTCGCTATCTTTTACAGCATCCGACGTCTGCAACTCCCCTCCAAACGCACGTAAAAAATAAGATTTTTTCTCTGTAATTTTGGCTAATAAGCCTGCATATTGTTTCGTGTAAAATTTTGTAGCCATAAAAAATTCCTCCAATTACTCGTATTTTGATAAGATTGCTTCAAATGGATCTTTTTCGTTTGGTTCCTTCCCTTTTGGCAGTTTGTTATCAATTGGTTGATAGCCAGCTTTATTTTCAGTCTTTTTTTTCGACTTATCATCGAGTGTATCCTTCTTTTCAAAGTAATCAGGGATGGAAGCTTTCAAGTCTTTCACTTTACTTTCTAAGTCCTTCACATTCCCATCTTTGTCAAGTTCTAACTCACCTAATTTAAATAAAGCATAATCAATATCCTTAGCCCCTGCACTTTGTAATGCAGAAGATACTTGGCTATTGATTTTCAAATCTTTGTTTTCCTTTTCCAACGCGTCTGCCTTTTCTTTTAAATCAGCTAGTTCTTTTTGAACATCCGGATTGTCCTTTGTTTTAGCTTCTAGCGATTTTAAGGTTTTATTTGCTTCAGCTAACTGGCTTGAAAGATTATTATATTGGTCTTTTGGTACTGCATTTACAGGAAATTCTTTGTCAATTTCTTTATTAGCAGCCTCCATATCCAACGTACCATCTTCTTTCATATGTTTTGCTAAAATTTGTTTGATCCATTCCATCGTTTTCTACCTCCATAGCATTTATATAGCGGTCGCTGCCGCTTAGAGTGTCAGAATATACCGTCTGCTCGGTAGCGGTGCCCTTTTAACGTCATGGCTCCTGGACAAAATAAAAAGACTTATCAATAAGCAAGTCTTAACTCCTCATATCATCTAATACTTGTTGTTTTGCTATATCTAGCATGCCTAGCAGCGACAAACTTCCATTTTGACTGTAATAAGTAGTGACCTCTCCATTTGGCCGCTGTACAACAATTGTGGCCTGTTCAAAATCAGGCTCTTGGCTTGATACCCATTCGTAAAACTCTTCGTTCGTCTGCCCTCGCTCTTTTTTACGTTGGATATCTTTAATAGTTTGAACTTTTTTCTTCACGGGTTTTTCCTTTCTCAAAAATTCTTCGTAGTCTGCGTCTAAATGGTCGTAAGGATCTTCCATCTTATGGCCTCCTTTAGGTCCAAAAATAGCACCTAACCAGTTTTGGCTAGATGCTATTTTCTCTTACGTCTATCGCTTTTTGTACAATTTCATCAATGCTAATTTTTTTACGTTTTGGCACTTTGTAGTGCAAGTCTGACGTTGCGCCTTCGTTTTCCAGTTGATAGTCATAACTCTCGACATTATTAGAGATGTATTTACATATCAATCTATCTGCATAAGTATCATCTGCTAGCCCTAGTGTATTCTTGAATTCTGATAGAATCCCTTTATCCACAAATGGCAATTTCCCCCCAAAAGCTCCTATACCAATAATTTTTAACTGTTCATCGGTTGCTCTTTGCAAAGTCGGTACAAGCTCATTTAAAACCTCTTCTCTCATTCTATCGCCTCCAACTTCAAATATAGTGCTTCGTCCGTTTTGTTTACTGATATTATTTTAAACTTAGTGCTGGCGTTAAATAGGAACTCTTTCTCCTTTTCTCCATATTTCGAGATCTCTTCGATGTAGGCGCCAACTTTCGAGCCTTTCTTTACATCTATCTCATAAAATACTGGACTGCTTGCATTTTTTGCAAAGCTTTGAGCTGCCGCGCGATCTAACGAACTGCTTAAAAATGCTTTATCGAAAACACGTTCTGTGCCTGGAACTAATTCATCTAAATTATATACCACATCAGACCCACGGTAAACTGTAAAGTCCGTTTGTGCCGTATATCGACCCAGTATTTCTTGTAAATCCATCACCTGCAATTTGAGCTTATCTAAGCCTGATCCTGTAATCAATTTTTCTATATTTTCCGGATGCCTTAGGTAATAGTTCATATAATCACTACTTGCAGCATAATTAAAAATAGCCTCGTATTGCTCGTCTGTGATAATTTGTCGCCAATTTAAATAATTTTCGGTATTGTAGAATAGTTCATCTATCTCTTTTATTTCGAATAGGTTTTCTGCTAAAGCAGTTTTTAAGTCTTTAGGTACTTCTTTTAATCGTAAAATATCTGGGTTTTCAGCAAGGATTTTTTCTAGTTGCATAGATTTTTCTTCATATTCTGCTTCTAGAGCTTCCATTTCAGCTTCTGAAAGATGATCCCAATCCCCTAAATCGACACCCTCAATGAATTTTTTAAGGCTCATCGCTTTATCTGCTAAATCATCTGTGATTTCTCCCCTAATACGACCCTTAAACCAATCGTCGTAGCTTTTAAACTCCGACATCTCTTTAGATTCATTATCTTTTCTAAGTTCAGGGCTGATACCGTCGACAACTTCAATTGTTGTACATCGGCAATTCACATCTTCTGATGCTACCCCAAACATCCGCGGACCTTTTGCCGAATGCCCTCTAATGGTGAACTCTTCGTCTACATCAACCTCTTTACCGTCTAACTCTTGGTGGGTTCGGCGTGTATGTTTATCGATCGTGGCAAGCCATTTCTTTTTAATATTGATGCCTAGCTCTTTTGCTTCTTCATATCCTTTTTGGGTAGTGACAGACTGAGTACGTCCTGCTTCTGTTCTTGCAATACGTAATGCTTGTTTGTAGCTAGCTTCTGTTTCCTCATTAATCCATCTAGCTATTTCAGCATAACTTTTACCCTCGAATAAGCCCGTTATGATATTGTTAGTCACATTTTGGGCTAATTCATCACGGTACTTGTATAAACGCTTTGAGAGCCTCTTACCCGCTACAGGTGCATTGACGAGATTCATAATATAATCATGGTTAATTAACGGCATACTTAGTGCTATATTCTGTGACTGCTCTAGCGTATACCACAGTCCATAATATCCCTGTTCAGCTTGTTTTGCAGAATAGCCTTTGATAGTTTTTTCAACTTTCGGTGAGTTTAACTGAAGAATGGCATTAATTTCATCAGCAACACTAAAAAGTCTCTCTACTTCCAAACGGGTGGAAAAAGAAAGACTTTCTGCATTTTCTGTATAAACTTTTAACCGCTTTTTGATGTCGATTAATGATTGACGATAAACATTAAATAGCTGATTATCCGTTTCCTGGTAATTGGCTTTCTGTAGAGCCTGTAGCTCCTTCTGCCATTTGTTGAGTTGGATCATCTGGGTTCACCGCCGTTTCTTCTTCGTCGGTATTATCCGATAAACCTTTAGTATATTCTGCTTCTTCCAAGGCTTCTTTCACGTCTTCCCAATCAAGGTCAAACTGTTCGCAGATAAGACGCAAAACGTTGTCGTCGTCAAGCCGAGGTGCTACTTGCAAGATAGATTCAAGGATAATTTTTCTTGTCTCTGCTTCGGTTTTCTCATTGTTAACAATATCTGTTTCATTCACCATTACTTCTCTAGTAAACGTAAATGAAACTTCTGTTGGGTCAAATGCTTTAGTATAACGACGATTAATGTCATCAATAACAAGCTTATTCATCCATTCTAGTAAAGCTCGTAGTCTAGCTTCAGTCTTGTTGGCTTTCATGTTTAATAGTGTATAACGTGCTTTTATCACTATGTTGGTGATATTCCCGTCGCCTACTTGAGTTGAATCAAAGGCCATTCCAAACTTATAGATATTTTCTTTGTCAATCTCCATTTTGGTTTTACGCCCTTCGGTTGGAATCGTTACTGTTTTAACGTCTAAGCCCCCATCTGAACCAGTACCAACAACCTTTTTAGATTTAACATTTTGTCTTAATTTTGAAAGATCATCACCTTGGAAACCCGATACAACGTAAATGGCTTCCGCAAAATCTTGTAAATTGTTTGATAAAAAACAATTCATTAAGTCGTAATCATCTATCAGTGCCTTAATAGGCTTTAAATCCGTCGTTTCCTGTTTATTATTTGATAACCGATAAAAAGGTATTTGTCCGTAGCTTCGTTGCAATAAGCTTTCATTCTCGCTATCAACTGCTAAAACATGTGGCCTTGGATTAATTGGTTCAGCTTCATCTAATTCATAATCTTTGTTATCCTCAGCTACGAAAAAATAAACGTTCTGATCAGTCCACACTTCCGCGTGATGGATATCGACTGTCTCACCGTCTTTCTCGATTTCAGTGATATAATGACGGCAAATACGTTGTAATTCATTGTATTCGTTGTATACACCAAACACGTTTAAACTATCAGCCACTTGAAAACACAATCGATCTTCTGCATTGGTTCTTGCATAAACATACTCAAAACCTTTTTGGCTTGAACCTTCCACAAGCTCTTGTAGCACTACTTGAAATTCAGAATTGTAATACTCTGCTAAATACTCTTTAAGTTCTTCGTTTTCTGTTTCGTATTCAACAGGATTAGATAAAAGGTATTGAGTTTTTTGGTCAACAATTTCTGGGAAAAAGCCGTGCGGGATTCGTACGTTTGAAGCGTATTTGTCTTCTCGTAGTATCCCCTCATCGTCCACGTAAAAGATACGATTGTTCATGATATCATTCTCATGGTTATAGTACCGAATACCTGTCTCTGCCTCTCTTTTTGAGGTAGATTTTCGATCTTTGTCAATCGCCGCCTTTAAAGCACTGGCGATAATCTTCACGTCTTCACTAAGTAGAGCTTCCATTTACAGCCTCCTTTCTAGTATAGCCATTTATTTGTATTCTTAATTTCTCTAAGCAGACTAGCTGCACTGTCTGGTGCGTCGTCGTGCTCTGCGTTCTCTGTATAGTCTAGTATCTCGGCTATATATTCTTTGTCTGTGTCTTCAAGCCAAATTATTCGGCTCCAATACTTCCGCAAATAAGAAGATATCTTGATAAACTTATTTGTTTTTTCGTGATACTTTTGCACGTATTGACTTCGTTCGATTAGGTGTTTAGCTAAATAACCTTTATCGCCGTTCGTTTCAGTGTAAAATGTTCCAGCTTGGTAGTATTGATGTAGTTGCAATATTTCAGGTAGGCAATCATCAACGTGTTTCTGCCATTTCTTGCCAAACCCGATAATGGTTCCGTCCTTTTGCTCTTTAAAAATGGTAAATGCTGTGCTATCACCACCTCCGTATGCCGCGTCGATGTGTGCTACACCGTTATAAATAAGGTTAGTGTTATCGATATAGGTCGGTGCAGTAAATAGCGATTCACTATCAGCGATGTGTTTTAACTCGTAGTTCGCTGCAAAGAGTGACGGTGTCATAGACTGCTGTAACGCTTTACGTTGTTCTTTGTCAATTAATCCTGTTTCGTAACAATCGAATTTCTTGACGTTAGGCATTTTGGAGATGGCGTCTTCTTTATGCCAAGGCGTCCCCGTATTAATAAATCTGCCGCCTCGGTTCTTCACGTTCTGCAATTCTTGATACTGCAGCTTTGTTTTCTCTCGTTCAGCACGACTTACTCGGTCTTTAATGTTAACAATATCATCAGTGATAACGATATCCGCGTGTTTACCTGTTAATGAAGCATAAATCCCCATACCAAGTAATTGAGATGTTCCCCGGGTAGATGTTTTTAAGTTGGTATCTATCTCTGTTGTGGTTTCTTTCAAAAGCACTAATTCAACGCCATATAATGCAAATACAAGCGTTTTAAAGTATTTGCTAGATAAAACCTTAGCCACTTGTAAAATAATCTCTACGACGTCCGTATCGGTCTTACGTAAGAAGATAATATTTTTGTTGGGAAAAAGAACCATCAACAATGCAATAGCAATCGCCAATGTGGTTGTTTTAAATGAGCCACGATGAGCTAATAGCGTTTGATCGTCTTTCTCGAACAAAAAAGACTTTAACCAATCATTGTGCAATTCTGCTAAGTCGGTAAACCCAACTAAATTTCCGAAAATCACCGGGTTCGTTTTGATTAAGTTCAAATATTTTCGCTTTTTAGGGCTCATGTAGAATCATCCTCGAAAAATTGCTCGATTTCGACAGCTGCATCGGAGATATTAAGCATGCCTGAAACTTCAGTTTCTTTTCGATCTCGCCATTCGTCCGGCTTTCTATTTTTCAACCAGAAAATAGCTGCAGTTGGATTAGGAGCTACTTGTTTTTTAACCTTTTTTGTGACAACTAGCTCTGTTCTATCTTCTTTTTTCGGTAAACTTAACACAAACGATATATAGTCAGTGATTTTATTTGCTTTGTATTTATCATAAAAATTCTGATTCTGATACCACGATAACCACTGATGGTCCTTTTTACTTGAGTTGCAAGAACGACATGCAGGAACTACATTTGAAAAAGTCAACTCTCCTCCTTTTTTTAATGGGTCAAGATGATCTTTGGTTATTTCATCTGAATCACCACAATACGCACAACTGTAATTAAAATAAGCAAGTGCTGTTTCCCACTCTTCTTCTGTCAAAGCCGATTCACCGTTATGTCGTTTCTTTTGGCCGTTATCAGCCATTCGCTCTTTTGTAACTTCGGTATATTCGTAACCCACCGCACTCTTAAACAATGCATTCTCCACTTGGCGATCGACAACTTCTTTGCCTTTTTTTAAGGCTGCCGAAAGTGCCGGAAATTTTTTTACCCATTCTCTAAAAGTTGAATAAGCTACACCAATGTTTTCAGCTATCTGCTTATCGATGAGGCCATCTCGTGCCCATCCTTCGATTTTGATTAACCCTTCATCGGTTAGCCACTCTGTGTACTTCGCCATGACCTCACCTTCTTTCTGTATAAAAAATAGACACCTTCCAAAAACGGAAGATGCCTTTTCTGCATAATTTTACTGATATCAGTATATCACGATTTATCAAGAGATGTTGTGCCTTTTTTGTGCCCTCTTTTTGATTCATTGATAATAGAGGCATGTCTTTTTCTGATATAATCATACCCATGGTTCAATTCTTTTGCGATTTCTTTCAGTGTCAGACCTTCAAAATATTTCATTCTTAAAATGTGTTGATCTAGTCCTTTGAAACTATAAACTAGCTTTCGTAAATCGTAAATTGAGTTCATTTTCCACGCTAAACGTTTTTCTAAGTCTTCGATAATATCTTCCAACTTAGAAGCTTTGGAATCTTTTGTTAGTGTGTATCTTCCTAAATCCTCTGGGTCACACCATCTTTCTAACTCTTTTTTATACGTTTCTAGCTCCCAGTCTAAGTAATAGATTTCTTGTTCTAATTTTTGATAGCTGACTAACCATTCGTACAATGTACTTTCACCTACCTTCTTGTTCATCGCTTTCACTATTAACCGTAACTTGTACATTTTTATACAGAATTAGAGTTAATAATGCGGATAGCAATATAAATCTAACATCATACGGTATCCTAGCTAATATCGAAATAATCCACTCCGACACTTTGTATATCATCATAGCTAAACCTAAACATAACCAGAAAGATATTAATTTATCCAAGTTTATCCCCCCTATACTCCTCAATTTTGGCTTTCACTGCAGCCATTAGCGCTGATTGGCCTTGTTCTTTCGCTTGTAAAGCTTTGATTACTTGTTCGTCGATAGTTCCTTTCGTCACTAAGTGATGAATAATAACAGGCTGTGTTTGTCCTTGGCGGTCTAACCTGGCATTGGCTTGTTGATAAAACTCCAAAGACCACGTAAGCCCAAACCATACGATAATGTGCCCGCCTTTTTGTAAATTTAGGCCGTGGCCTGCTGATTGCGGATGAGCTAAAAGTAACGGAATTTTTCCCTCATTCCATTTCTCAATATCCCCGTCAGACACATTTAAAGCCTTTGCTTGTTTAAATCGTGCTTGGATTCTTTCTAAGTCATGTTGGTATTGATAAAAGACTAAAACTGATTGCCCTTGTGCGTCCTCTATAACGCGTTCTAGCGCATTTAACTTTTCTTGGTGTATTTCCCTTCCGTCACCGTTTTCGTCGTATACAGCGCCGTTAGACAGCTGTAAAAGCTTGTTTGATAGTGTAGCCGCATTACTAGCTACAACGTCTGTTCCTTCGAGTTCTAACACGTATTCCCGTTCTAGCTCTTTGTACTGTTTCCAGCTTGTCGGGTTCAAGTCTAGCTCGATAATATTTTCCGTTCTCGGTGGGAGTCGCAAATAATCTTTTGCTTTCATACTCACGCATATATCGCTTATTTTGTTGTAAATCGCTTCTTCTGCTCCTGGGATTAATTGCCAAGAATACACGATATGCCCGTTTTTTTGTGCGGGAACAAAATATTTATTGCGGTATTGGGTGATGGTTTTTCCTAGCCGTTCGCCTTGGTCTAATAAGTACATTTGCGCCCACAAATCCATCAAGCTGTTTGGGGAAGGTGTGCCTGTTAGCCCGATAACACGTTCCATCTTCGGGCGTACTTTTCGTAATGCTTTAAATCGTTTGGCACTACTTGACTTAAAACTGGATAATTCATCAATAATCACAGTTTTAAAGGGCCAGTTTCGCTGATAATAATTGACTAACCACTCCACATTTTCACGATTGATTAAATAGACATCTGCCTTTTTGAATAAAGCTTCTTCGCGTTGTTTTGGGTTTCCTAACACTTTTGAAAAAGTGAGGTGCTGTAGATGGTCCCATTTTTCAATTTCATCGGTCCAAGTTTTCTCGGCAACTGATAATGGGGCAATCACTAACACATTCTGAATAATTTCAAACGTGTGTAACAACTCGTCAATAGCTGTCAAACTGGATAAGGTTTTCCCTAGTCCCATATCTAACAGCAAAGCACAGTAAGGATGATCAAGAATAAAATTCTTAGAGTATTCCTGATAGGGATGTAACGTTGCTTTCAAACTCAATCACTCCTTTTTATGGGACATATCAGGCATAACTCTTGCTATACCGCTTTGCATTGCGTAGATTAACGTATCCACTCCTTGCTTGCTGTCAATGACAAACACTGGGATAAGCTGCTCTTTGAATTTCTCTATAATTTTTAACTGGTCTTTTCTTGATTTACCTCCAGGCCTCTTTAATTCAACGAAAAACACGTTGCCTTGATATAAAATAATCCTGTCAGGAACACCCCTAGTTCCTGGGGAAGTGAATTTATAACATAAAGCTCCTGTGCGTTTTACCTGCCTAACCAGATACTTTTCAATGTCGTTTTCAATTTGCATTACTTCGGCCTCCCATCCGATAAGATATTGGTTGATATGTTCCATCATTTCTGTTTTCTTCAACCTCCGTTTAAAAATACCGTGTCACATGTAACACAAAAATTCTTCAACTTATATATATTTCCCATGTACATATATACATATATAGTGCGTATATGTATATTAATTATTTCTATATATGAATAGAAAATAGTGTTACAGGTGTTACGATTGTTCTTCATTCTTACTCTCCCAAGGTGTAATAGCGTAACACTCCCTGTAACACCAACGGGAAATAAGGTGTTACAGGTGTTACAGTAAATATTTTAGGTGTAACACTCGTAGCTTTTTTAGGTGTTACACCTAACCCCGCGTCATTACTACCTTTTTGTTTTAAGGTGTAACACGTAAATAGGCTACTTGTACTCCATACCCAGGGCCAAATCTTAAACGTCCTTTATTACCTTTGCTGTTTTTCTCCCAACCAGATAAAAGGCTTAAAACTTGACGAATTTCTGCCGCTTTTGCAGGATGTATGTTTTTAGAATCACCGTTGTACAATTCATTCCAAACCTCCGCAATACATATTTTGTTTCTAACAATCTCGCCTTCTTCCTGAATATCCGTCCCCCACCCCTGAATATACTCTCGTCTTTCTTGCTTACTTCGTTTGTACCAATCTTCCGTTATTGGGATTTCCAAATATTCAAGGATTTCGCCTTCCATGCTAGAGGTTTCCGTGTGCATTTCTTGGGCTTCTAGCGCTAGTTTTTCTTGTTCGTCTGTTAAATACAAAGGTTCTCCTGCTTGCCACAACTTAACGGCTTCTGCCCATATCTGATTGCGCGTTTCGTCGGTCATTTCCCACACTTTATTTT
>NZ_JAHLRI010000052.1:0-15513 GCF_018919685.1 Enterococcus sp. S183_ASV_20 | reverse complement strand
GTATAAAAACTAACCAAAAAAAAGGCGATGACTGGGAAAATGGCCCAAACATACGCAAAAAATTGCTGACTTTTTGTACTAAAAAAATAAATAACAATCACTCCAATATCGATTCCTTATCCATTGTAACATGCTTGTCAATTCCCTCCTCAAATTGAATATACCAATTCGTTAAAAATAAATAAAAAAGCAAATAAATACGCTTTCATTTCTTGTTTTTTGTGCTATAATCAGCCTATATGATATATCATTTAAAACAAAGGAGCTACTTTCATGAATATTCAAGCGATTGATACGCGACACGGAACTGCCAACCAACATAGTTTTTCAAATGGAAATTGTCTACCCTATACTGGCGTGCCATTTGGGATGAACTTTTACGCCCCGCAAACAACTGACCAAAAAGGCAGCTGGTGGTTTCATCCAGAAGATCGAACATTTCAAGGCTATCGAGTAACGCATCAACCAAGTCCTTGGATGGGTGATTTTAGCCATTTATTAATGACCCCTGTCAGTGGTTCATTGTCGGAACTTTCTTTATTCCATGCCCAAAGTTCTTATCGTCCAGAAGAAAGCCTTTTTTCTCCTGTCGAAATTAACTTAACTCAATTACGCTATCAAATAACTTCTCAATTAATCCCAAGCATGTATGGTGGTATCTTAACCATTGATTATCAACAAACAGATAATCACTTACTACTAACTCTGCCTGGACGTTATCAAGTAAAACAATTAGATGACCATCAAGTGGCTGTAAAAGTCATCAACTATTCTGGTTGTGAAGATCCAGATTTTAGTTTTTATTTCGTGCTTCATTTTGAACAGCCTTTAACCAAATGGTTTGCCCCTTCTTCAGGTGAAGATGGCAAAATCCTTCTTTCTTTTGGAAATATTGCTCAACAAGTTGTTCATTTTAGTAGTTCATTTATTTCTGAAAAACAAGCGCAGTTAAATTTAGCGCGAGAAATCTCTTTGCGTTCTACTGAGATGCTGCAACAAGGAATCGCAGATTGGCATAATTATTTCGATCGTCTTAAAGTAACGCATGAAAACCCTGAACATACTAAAACGTTTTATCATACACTGTATCGAACATTCCTATTTCCGCAAACCTTTTATGAATTGGACGAAAATCAGCAGCCGATTCATTATGATACGTTCTCGCAAACGGTTCGTCCTGGTGTACTATATACCAATAATGGCTTTTGGGATACTTATAAAACGGTCTACCCATTGTTCTCACTAATTGCTCAAGAAAAATACGAAGAGATGCTAGAAGGCTTTTTAAATAGTTACAACGAAACAGGTTTCTTGCCAAAATGGTTATCTCCAGATGAGCGTGGTTTAATGCCCGGCACCTTGATTGACGCTGTCATTGCTGATGCCGCCGTGAAAAAGATTCGTCCTGACTTGATGCCTCAGTTCCTAGAAGCGATGAAAAAAGGCGCCACACAACAAAGCGAACGAGAAAATTATGGACGTCAAGGAACTCTGGATTATCTAAAATATGGCTATGTTCCTTCAACCTATCATGAATCTGTCAATCATACCTTAGACTATGCGTACAGCGATTTCTGTATTTCGCAAGTTGCAAAAACACTGAATGATTCAGAGACCGCAACGTTTTATCGTCAACAAGCCTTGAATTATCAACAACTTTTTAATCCTGAAACTGGCTTTATGCAAGCCAAGGATACTGAAGGCCATTTCCGTCCTGACTTTTTAGATATTCGTTGGGGCAAAGATTACGCCGAAGGAAGTGCTTGGCAATCAAGTTTTGCGGTTTATCAAGATTTTGCAGGTTTGATTGAGCTATATGGTAGCGAGTTAGCTTTCGAAAAAAAATTAATTCAGCTATGCAATCAAGCGCCTAACTTTAACGTTGAAGGCTATGGTTTTGAAATTCATGAAATGAGTGAAATGGCCGCAATTGATTTTGGTCAATTAGCCATCTCAAATCAACCAAGTTTCCATTATCCGTTTCTATTCAGCTACATCGGCAAACCAGAGATGGCTCAACCACTTTTAAAACAACTAATGCAAACATTTAATGCTTCACCAACTGGCTATCCAGGTGATGAAGACAATGGTAGCATGTCTGCTTGGTATATTTTTAATAGCTTAGGCTTTTATCCAGTCACACCAGGAACTGGTGAATATGTAATCGGGATGCCTTTAGTCCAGACGGCGGAAGTAAAACTGTCAAATGGTAAACAATTAACCATTCAGACATCACCAAACAAAGTCCAACAACAATTTATTCATGAAATTCAGTTAAACCAAGAAAAACATACTGCGCCTTATTTTACTCATCAAGAACTATTAAACGGCGGGACTTTAGATTATCAATTAGGGATCGTCCCGAATCCACAAAACACAGCAGAACGACCGTTTTCATTAAGTACAGAAAAATAATAAAAAGAAAGATGTTCATAAAAATTGAACATCTTTCTTTTTATTCTTCGACACCTGCGTAATTTGATTGGTATTGCTCTCGAAATTCTTTTGGCGTAATTCCATTTAATTTTTTAAACATTTTTGAAAAATAGTTGGTATTGTTAAATCCTACTTTTTCTGAAATTTCGTTGATTGTATCATCCGTGTACAATAATAATTTTTGGGCATGCTTGGTACGCACTTGATTCAAATATTGAGAAAAACTCCGCTTGGTTTCTTTTTTGAAAATTTGGCCTAAATAACTAGGGTTCAAATGAAGCTCATCCGCCACCGTTTTTAAGTTTAATTCTTCTAAATAGCCTTGTTCAATTCTTTCTACAGCTTGGCTAACACTTTCTGAATATTTTTTTATTTTAGGTTTATTTTTCACTTCTGCTAAGACTTGCTGCATTAACGCATACAGTGTATTAAGATTGTTGCTGGCTCGAATTTCTTCCACGATTTTTTCATAGTTTTCTTCTAACACAGTTGGATACTGACGGGAAATATCTGAAAAAAGTAAGAAGACTACATAGCGTACATATTCTGGCGTAGCGTGTTGTTGACTTAACTGATTGAAAATAGCATCTAATTCCCGTTGAATGGTCTGCATATCCCCAATCATCAAGGCTTGGTTAAACGCTAGAAAAGTAAAATCTTCTGCCGAACGATTCATTTGTTCTTTTTGATTATTTGGCAGAAATTCTTGATAGAACGTTTCAATTGCTTGCAACTGTTTTACTTTCTCATAACTTTCATAAACCGTTTCCCATTCATTGACAGATTCCCCTACAAAAATCTGACCTTGACCAGCTAGAATCGCTTCAATTTCACGAATAAATAAGAACGCTTCTTGTCTGGCCCCTTTATAGATAAGTAACAATTGGTGGTACGTACTCATCCAACTTTCAATGAATAACAGTTGACCTTTTTTCATAAATAGTTCCTTGATTGTTTCTAAAAATGGCATCTCAGCTTCAACCAATAAAACGGTAAAATCACCTGGTTTTATAGTCGCAAATTGCTGCATTAACTCTTCGTATTCCCCTTCGCTGATTTCATCATTAAGCCAACGCATCAAGCCATTTTCTAGATATAGACGCACGCGGGCATGGGATTTTTTTTGTTGGTCTAATTCTGTTCTGATTCTCTGGATATTGGCTAATAGTTCTTGCTTATTGACTGGTTTCAAAAGATAATCTTGGACCTGTAAAGCCATGCCTTTTTTGACGTAATCAAACTCTTGATAACCTGATAAAATTAAACTAATAAATTGATGTCCTTTTTTCTTTGCTTGCTCAATTAATTCGATCCCGCTCATTTCCGGCATCGTAATATCTGTTAATAAAACATCAATAGATTCTGTTTCTAAAAAAGCCAATGCTTCTTGCGCACTACGCGCTGTTTTAACAATTTCAAAGCCTAACTCTTGCCAAGGAATAATCCATTTTAAGCCTTCTAAAATCATATATTCATCATCAACAAACATCACTCGATACATTTTTTCACCCCTTATGCTACAAACGAAAGACGAATTGTCGTCCCTTCTCCTTCTTTCCCTTCAATGGTTAAACCATAACTCTCCCCAAAAAAGCGTTGTAAACGTTCATGAACATTTCTTAACCCAATGGATTGTTCCGTGTCTATTTCTGTTTGATTTAAACGTGCGCGAATTTCCTCTAACCGATTGGCGGTAATTCCTTTTCCATTATCCACAACAGCCACAATAATTTTTTCGCCTTCTCGGTAAGCGTGGACCTTAATAGCATTGTCTTGTCGTTGATAGTCAATACCATGCACAAAATAATTTTCGACAAGCGGCTGAATAATGAACTTAGGAATTTCAACATCAGCAATTGTTTCTTCTATTTCGAACTTATAGGCAAATTGATCGGGATAACGCATTTGATACAAGTACACATACTTTTCACAAAATGAGATTTCCTCTGCCAAGGTCGTGGTTTTTTCTTGGTTAATATTATTCCTAAGTAGCGTTGAAAAAGCATAGACAACATCAGCTAGTTCTTCTTGTTGCCGACTCAAAGCATACATGCGAATATATTCCAACGTATTATAAAGAAAATGAGGATTAATTTGCGACTGTAACGCTCTCATGTGGGCATCACGTTGCTTAATTTCTAAAGTATAAATATCGTGAATGTATTGATCTAAACTGTCTACCATAAAATTAATCGCGGAAGCAATATCATTCAACTCTTCCTGAACTTGATTCGTGTCAATTCGTTCTTTTAAATTGCCATCGCCAATGGCTCGTGTCGCTTCTAAAATTAATTGGACTTGTTGAGAATAGCGTTTAAATAGGCGGTTTAAGCCCACTAATAAAATAACAATCAAAAGTAACCCAATCCCTAAAATGGCTGCATAATTCATAAACAATTGTTGAAATAAGACTCGGCGGCTTGTTAATAAGAGAATGGTACTCCGGCCACTGCTTTCTATTTCCGTAATATCGTAGCGATTATGAAAAACCTGTTGAATGTCACTATCGGTGTGCATTCTTTTATCTAGTTGCCACTCTTCTTCTTTGGTAAATTGTGCTTTTTCAGAAAAAATTTGATTCCCAGCACTATCATAGATAAACGCATTAATACCTGATTTTTTCAATAAGTCTGCTTGGTTGCCTAGCAACTCTTGACTTGAAAACACAGTGTACAACTCTCCCAGCGGTTGTCCTGTATAAGGATCGGAGATAATTCGCATTAGTTGAAAGCCATGTTTTTTAATTGATGACATATCCATTTTTTTCCCATTTGTAGCTGTGCGATTGGCGAACAAAACCTGATCAAATTCATCTAAGCGAATAATCACTTCTTCTAAGTCAGGAAAGGTGCTAAATAATGTACTTAAATTATTTCCAAAGTGGGTACTGACCCGATCTTCCGACCATTGGCTGTAAGTATAGTCAAAGTACTCAGGAGGAGAAAGTTCCATATATTTTCGCATGTTTTCAATTTTACTTGCAGAGCCAGCTAATTCATTAATCATATTCGTCGCCGCATTATTTTTATTCGTTACATAGCTGTCAATTTGGGAAACGGCGTTATTTTTTTGTGAATCAATTGATAAGTTAATTGTATAAGTAACATAAACGCACAAAGCAGCCACCGTTAACAAAATAATACTTGTTAACAGTAGACTGTATTTTTGTACTAATCGATTTAATAAATATTTTTTTTTAAACAGTTTTTTGAAGATTCGCTTCATTTTGTTCCAACTTTCCATCAATAAACTGGCGATTTTTACGCGTGACATAGGCACACCACATCATAATTAAGGCAAACGAAGCAAATAGTAGCAGTCCTTTCATTTTCCAGGTTAAAGCAACGATACTAATTACACCGAATAAGACTTTAAAAAATACACCGAGGTTTAAAAAGATACTGATAAATGAAAGCTTCATTAAATCAATAGTTGAGATAAAATAGCTTCCTTCATATAGTAGCATATAAATGTAAAAAATAACGAGTATTAGGGAAACAAAAAATAAAATAAATGTAATAATTAACCACATTATTCCGGTAAATTGAACGGCTAAATAAATATTATAAAAAACAAATCCTAAAGTGAAGAGAAAAAGTAAAAAATAACAGTTACTTCTTTTAAAATGTGCTTTCCATGATTCAAATGCTCGTTTAACGGTGATTGCTTGATAATTCATGCCCTCTTCCAAAATGAAATCAGTCATCATTTGGAGTGCTGGACCAACACCAAAAATAATCCCTCCAGCTAAACTAAATAAAACAAACAGTAAATTTAGTTTGATTACTGTCCAGGAAAGGTAAAACAACCGTTGAATCCCTGTACTTTCCATCTTCCTCTTCCTTTCTATTATGTAAAAGGCTGAGCCAAAAGCGCTCAGCTAATGCCTCAGCCTCCTGTGATTATTTTTGAGATTGGATATATTCGTCTAATTGTGTTTGCATTTCTTTTTGAACTTTATCCCAGCCAGCTGTTTTTAGGTCATCCATTAATTTTGGAAGTGTTTCTTCTGGATCAACAGTTCCTGTATTTAAGCTTGCTGCGTAACGATTCATAACTGTAGCAACGTTAGTGATTTCAGTTTTCACTTTATCATTTACAAAAGTAAAACCAAGAATTGGTGAATCTTTTGCTTCTTCGATGCTCTTATCACGTTCTTTAACCATGTCTTCAGTGACAGATTCTTCTGGCCAAATGATTAAGTTGTTTCCTGTGTTCCAAGCACTCAAATGAGTTGTTGGTGTGTAATCTTTCAATAATTTCACACGATCATCGCCAACTTTTTCATATTGTTTGCCTTCTTCACCATAAACAAGTCCGTTTAGCAATTCTGGATTGCTGTTTAATAAGCCTAGCAATTCAACAGCTTTTTCTTTGTTTTTAGACGTATTTGCAACAACATAGTTAGCCATTTGCGCTTGTGCTGTTGTTTTTAATGGTTCTGTTAGTGGACGAGAAACAAGTGGTTTGCCAGCAGCTTGTGTTAAGATTGTATCACCATAATCCATAGGACCTTGTGTTTCTTGACGCATGAACCAAGTATTGGTATTTAAGTCATATGGTGTTGTACTTGTAGCAGCATCTGTTGGAATCAAGCCATCTTTATACCATTGATGTAAGACTTTTAAGTTATTAATCATGTCTTTGTCGGCATATTGGTTAATAATTTTTGGTGAGCCAGTATCAGTTGTTTTTACTGCAAATGGATATTGGTTACCAATAGGGAAGTCATAATTACCTGTTGCAAAGAATGTTTGGCCGATAGCAAAAGCAGCAATATTTGGTTCTTTTTTATGGAATTCTTTTAGAACTTCGGTTGCACTTTCATAACTACCATCGACTTTACTAATATCTAAATTGTATTTATCGACATATTCTTTATTAAAAGTTAAAACTTGTTGACCGTAAGAGTTACCTAAAATTGGGAACGCATACAATTTTCCATTGATCGTATTTCCTTTAATATAGTTATCTGGTAATTGATCATAGGCTTCTTTGGCATATTTAGGTGCTAAATCAGTTAAATCAGCATAGGCGCCTTTTTGTGCATTCGTTGCATAATTTTGTGCTAATGAAATATCATAGCTTTCACCAGAAGCAACGATTGTTGACATTTTTTGGTCCCAATCGCCCCAACCAACAAATTCCATTTTTAATTTTGCCCCAATTTTTTTCTCGATAATTTTATTCGCATTATCGATTAATTGGTCATAATTATCTGGTTTGTCCCCAACACGATACATTAATAACGTTGGTGTACTATCATCACCTTTTGACGCTGCATCTTTTGAAGATTTACCGCACGCGCTTAGTCCTACAGCTAAAGCTGCTGCGCCAGCTACGGCTAATCCTTTTTGCCATTTTTTCATTCCTTATTTCCTCCTGTACAATTTTATTCTTTCACGCCGCCGATTGTTAAACCACCCACGAAATATTTTTGGAAGAATGGGTAAGTTAACGCAATTGGTAACGTAGATAAGACAACAATCGCCATTCGAGCCGATTCACTTGGTAGAACGCCTAACCCTTCTTGTGCTGCTGCACCCATATCCGTACTTCTTGATAAGAACTCTAAGTTGTTTTGAATTTTCATCAATAAATACTGTAACGGTACCAAGGTATCTTTTTGAATGTAAAGTAACGCATTGAACCAATCGTTCCAATAACCCAAAGCCGCAAACAAACTAATTGTGGCAATCCCTGGAACGGCTAGTGGTAACACAATGCTGACAAAAATGCGCATTTCACTTGCGCCATCAATACGTGCCGATTCAATAATACTGTCAGGCACGGTTTTCTTGAAAAACGTTCGCATCACTAAAATATTAAATGGTCCTAAAGCTAAAGGCAAAATTAACGCCCAAATTGTATCTTTCAATTGCAATAAGTTTGTCATTACTAAATAGTTCGCAACCATCCCTGGTGAAAATAACATTGTAATTAACGCAAACAATGTAAAGAATTTTTTAAATGGAAAGTTGGAACGAGAAATGACATAGGCATATAATGACGTCATTGTTGCATTGACAATCGTCCCTGTCACCGTAATGAAGACCGTTACTCCTAAGGCATGAATAATGCGTTGACTCATTGCCCCTTGGAAAATGTAACGATAGGCCTCCAATGAAAATTCTTTTGGCCAAAACCGGTAGCCGTTTGCTGCTAATGATCCTTCACTTGTCAATGAAATCATAATAACAAAGAAAAACGGAACCACACAGGAAATAGCAAAAATCGCAATGACAATATTGAAAATCAAATTCGCTGTCGGGTTGAAGGATCGAACGTTAACGCTAGTGACTTTTTTCTTTTTCATAATCCTTCCTCCTAAAATAGTGCTGAATCTGGTTCAATTCGACGAACAACTAAATTCGCAATTAATAACAAACATGCCCCAACGACAGATTGATATAACGCTGCAGCTGCCGTCATGCCTACATCACCAGTAGCCGTTAAGCCATTGTAAATATAGGTATCTAACACACTTGTCACGTTGTAAAGCGCACCTGAGTTTCTTGGTACGATGTAGAACAAACCAAAGTCTGCTCTGAAGATACCGCCGATGTTTAAAATTAATAAAACAGACATCATTGGTAAAATTTGTGGAATCGTAACATTTTTTATCTGTTGCCATTTGTTGGCACCATCTACCATCGCTGCTTCATAGTATGTCGGATCAATCCCCATCACAGAAGCATAGTAGATAATACTGTTGTAGCCTAGACTCTTCCAAACATTTAGGAAGACAAAAATTACTGGCCACCAACGTGGATCTGCATACCAGTTAATCATTGTGCCGCCATTACCAGTAATCCATTGATTCAAAATCCCTTTATCTGGACTTAAAAAGGCATAAACAAAATAGTTAATAACCATCCAAGATAAGAAATATGGTAGCAATGACATCGTGTGATAAACTTTAACCAAGCGACGATTTCTTAATTCACTCATAATAATAGCAAAAGCAATCGCGAAGAATAAGTTAAAGGCTAAAAAGACGACATTGTACAAAATGGTGTTTCTAGTAATTAACCAAGCATCTTTTGACGCAAATAAAAATTTAAAATTTTCAAAACCAACCCAAGGACTTTCTCTTAGACTAGCTAAGAAACCATCTGGTGAAATATGAAAATCTTTAAATGCGACCACATTGGCTAAGACTGGTATATAGAAGAAAAATATAAACCAAATAAATCCTGGTAACGCCATAAGGATTAAGGCCTTATAACGCCATACATTTTGAAAAAACCCGTTTTTCTTCTTCATTCGTTTCGCTCCTTTCATAAATATAATAGCGTTTTCATAATATCTTTTTAAGGAACAAATTATAGGATTTGAGAAACAAATTATAGATTTTGTGTCATTTTAAGGTAAAAATTTACCGAATTGACTGTTCTTTGTGAAAACGTTTATCTGATATTTTTTTTACAACTGTTTAAGAACCTTAAAAATAATTGGATAAGCCTCACTCATAAAGCGATTTTGCTAGTGTGTATTTGTTTTATAAAACCTGAGAACTTGATAGTTTCACAAAGGTTATCCTCTAATTATTTTTGAGGAGGACTATTTTTGAATTTTATCCGTAAAAACACCAGAGCAATTCGTTTAATTGTGGTATATTTTTTTGCAGTTTTAATGCAAGCTGGTTCTTTATTATTATTAGCTATTTCACTACTATTTTTCTATTTGCCTTTATGCACACACAATATGTTGGATTTCTTGTTATAAATAAAAAAAGGAACTAGCTTAGCTACATTTGCTATTGCTAGTTCCTTCTTTGTTTCAATTACTTCACTTTTCCCCTAAAATTTCAATCCAACCATAATAATATTCAATATATTGGTTTTCCTCTTCTAGTTGTGTCAAGATATGCTCTCCGACAACGATGCCTGTTTCAAATCCTTGTTTTGCTAAACGCTTTTTTACTTCTTCGATATTATTCAAACGGGTATCTTGTGTATTGACTTTTAAAATAAAACCTTTGTATTGGCTACTTGATTCTTTGAGCCAAATCACTTTATCTAAACTTTTTTTATTCACATGATTTGCCAAACAAATCCCATACGTCAGTTCATTGGATTCACTTAAATCCCCGTAAATACCTAAAGTTGAAATGTGTTCCATGTAAACTTTCATCTCTTCTGGATCCTCAATATCAACAACAACAATTTTATCAAAAGGAATTGGTTCATCTGAAAAAACCAATGTTTCTAAATCAATTAACGCATGTAAATGTAATTTTCTTTTCTTGATTTCTTTGTATTTATGTTGAAGCCTTTTTATTTCTTGCCCCAGTTGTTCTTCTGTTGCTTCCATGGTGGCATAGAGATCGGTAGGTGTCTTTTTATATAAATTCAACATATCTTTGATAGGAATCCCCATTTTTCGATAAAAATCAATATCATATATTTTGAACAAATCTTCTAAATCAAAGGTTCGATATCCGTTTTCTTCATTGCGTGTTGTACTAATCAACCCTTGCTCGTCCCAATAACGAATCGTGGACTTAGGGATATTTAACAACTCAGAAACATCTTTTATTGTGTAATTTTTTTCCATACTGTTCCCTCCATCAAAAAGTTTAGCATTTCTACTGTTGACATTCAAGTTACTTGAACGTGTACAATGACTCTTTGTAACAGCTAAAACGGTATTGTTTAAGGAGGAAATTTCATGAAATTAATGAAAGAGTTTATTAAAGAAAATAAATGGATTGTTCTTGCGACAACTTTAACCATCTGTTTGCAAATCGCAGGAACCCTTGGCGTCCCTAAATTAGTTGGCAAGTTGATTGATGTGGGCATCGTTAGCGGTGACCAACAAGTAATTAAAACGATTGGCATACAAATGTTTCTTGTGGCATTCATTGGAACAATTGCCGCAATTATTTCTAGCTATTTGTCTGCTTTAGTAGCTGCTAAATTTGGTTTTCAAGTTAGAGGATTGTTCTTTAAAAAATTTCAACAATTCTCGATGAAAAATGTTGATAAGTTTGGTTCAAATTCTTTGCTAACTAGAATGACCAACGATGTAGATAATGTTCAAACAATGATTGTGCTATTTTGCCAACTAATCTTTCCAGCGCCTATTATTAGTTTATTTGCCTTAGTGATGACATTTTCTTATTCAGTTTCACTCGCTTGGGTAACATTGGCTTCCATCGTATTTTACTTAGTCGTTGTTTATTTTTTAATGAAAAAAGGTACCCCTTTATCTTTAAAAATTCAACCAAAAATGGATCGAATTACTACGACTTTACGAGAGTTCTTTACTGGAATTAATATGATTCGTGCGTTCAATAATCAAGACTTTGAAGAGCAGCGAACCAATCAAACATTTAAAAATTATGCTGAACGCATGAGTAAAGTGAATCAAATCTTTGCTTGGATTACTCCCGTTGCCTTTTTATTAATGGGCGTTGTGTACGCCTCTATTTTGTGGTTTGGCGGTAATTTAGTTGCAGTAGGCACCCTACAAATTGGCACCGTTACAGCTGTGATTGAATATACCCTTCTAACTTTGGCCTACTTAATGATCGCGGCTATGGTATTAGTTGTCATTCCACGGTCCGTTGCTTCCTTGAATCGCTTGCAAGAAGTTTTGTCAGAAGAAATTGAAATTAGCGATCCTCACACTGAAGCAACCATTGCTTATCATCCTGAGAAAGCCTTGATTTGCTTCGATAACGTCACGTTTCAATACACAGAAACAGCTGATCCTGTTTTAGAAAATGTTAGTTTTGTCATCCCTAAAGGAAAAACAACGGCGATTGTTGGGGCAACTGGCGCTGGTAAAAGTACTTTAGTTAAGTTACTTTTACGAATAAATGAGGTCACAGCCGGCACGATTAGCTATTCTGGCACAGATATCCGCTCATTATCTCAGCAAACGATTCGCCAAGTCATCAGTTATGTGCCACAAAAAGCCTTTCTTTTCAGTGGGACAATCTTATCAAACTTATTAATGGGAAATGCCAAAGCAACTACAGAAGAAATAAGAACGGCACTAGAAATTTCACAATCTTCTGAATTTATCGATTCCTTACCACAAGGGATTGAAAGTTTCGTAGCACAAGGCGGGTCCAACTATTCTGGTGGTCAAAAACAAAGAATGTGTATTGCACGAGCCTTAATCAAACCGGCAGATGTTTATATTTTCGATGATAGCTTTTCCGCATTAGATTACAAAACTGATGCCGCTCTACGTGCCGCTTTACATGCACAAATGGCGGACAAAACTTTACTCATTGTTGCTCAACGGTTAAGTACAATCATGAACGCTGACAATATTATCGTCCTAGATGAAGGAAGGATTGTTGGTCAAGGCACCCACGCTGATTTACTTACCACTAATAGCTATTACCAAGACTTTGCTAAATCGCAAGGTATCTTACCCAAGTAATTAAAGAAAGGATGTGACTGCTTGAAAGAAAGTTTTCTTTTCAAGCCATACAATGAAAAAAACAATGAATCTTCAAAGCTTTAAACGTTTCTGGAAAATGATTAAACCTGAGCATCCAATCTTTTATGGTCTAATGATCTGCAGTTTAATTGGAAACTTATTAATTGTTGCCATGACCTATATTATGGCAATCGGGATTGATAACCTCTTAGAAGCGATCAAGCGTGTCGGGCTCAAAGGCATGACACTTTCTTTAGTTGAAGAAGCGCTCTTAGGTCCCGTCTTACTTTTAATTCTCTTTTCAATCATTAGTAGTATCACTTCTTTTATTCAGGAACGAGCAATGGCTTCTTTAAGTGAACGGGTTACTTTAAGAATTAGAAAAGAAGTGACAAAAAAGTTTAAAACTTTACCAATGGCCTTCTTTGACAATCACCAAGTGGGCGATATCATTAGTCGTTCAACAACTGGCTTAAACCAATTGTCACAAGTTCTTTTAACAGGCATCAACCAATTTTTCACTTCCGTCGTGACTATCCTTTTTGCAGGAATTATGTTGTTCTATATTGATGCAAAATTAACTATTTTAGTGTTGCTACTAATTGGCGGTAGTACTTTCATGACGACAAAAATTGCGAATAAAAACAAGGTGTTTGCTGATCAAAGTCAAGCTGAATTAGGTCAATTAAATAATAAAATGGAAGAATATTTAGCAGGAAATTTGGTCACAAAAACCTTTAATCAACAACAAAATGCTGAAAAAACAATTGATGCTGTTAATCAACAACATTATCGTGCCTTTAAAAAAGCACAGTTTCTAAATTTTGCGATTTATCCAGCTATTCGTTTTATTAATCAGTTGGCTTTTATTATTAGTGCTATCTTAGGCGCAATGCTCGTTTTATCTGGTGGTATTACGATTGGTTTCTTGCAAGCGTATTTGCAATATATCAACCAAATTTCTGAGCCGATTTCTACCGCTTCTTATGTCATTAACTCAATTCAAGCAGCGATGGCTTCCATTGATCGGATTTTTGTTATCTTAGATGAAGCTGATGAACAGCCAGAAGCAACTCATTTAGAAACTATTTCTTCTCCTAAAGGAGCCATTGAATTTAAAAATGTTCAATTTGGCTACACACCAGAAAAAATTTTAATGAAAAATGTTGATTTTTCTGTTCAACCGAAAAAAACAGTGGCCATTGTAGGACCCACCGGCGCTGGTAAAACAACATTAGTCAACTTATTAATGCGTTTCTATGAAATAAATCAAGGTGCCATTACTTTTGATGGGATTGATATTACGAAACTTTCTCGACAAAATCTAAGAAATTTATTTGGCATGGTTTTACAAAACACTTGGCTATTTGAAGGAACCGTAGCAGATAATATTGCCTATGGAAAAAAAGATGCTTCTCGTGAAGAAATAATTGAAGCAGCTAAAATTGCTCAATGTGATCATTTTATTCGGACCCTTCCTCAAGGATATGACACAATTATTTCTAGCGAAAATGGTGCATTATCACAAGGGCAACAACAGTTATTAACCATCGCCCGAATCATTTTAGCAAATCCGCCCGTTGTTATTCTCGATGAAGCAACTTCGAGTGTGGACACACGAACAGAAGCCCATATTCAAAAAGCGATGGAAACTGTCACAGAAAATCGAACAAGCTTCGTTATCGCTCATCGATTATCCACGATTGAAAATGCTGATTTAATTTTAGTGATGAAAAATGGCGATATTATTGAAAAAGGAACGCATCAGGAACTATTACAAGCTCCGACTCTTTACGCCAGCTTATATAATAGTCAATTTCAAACCACTTAAAAAGAACTGGAACAAGTCATTCTTCTTTTGACTCGTTCCAGTTCTTTTATTGCTTAGAAATATTGAATTCCCATCGCTTTTTTGACTTCTGTTAAGGTTTGTGCTGCCACTTTTTCAGCAGCAAGACTTCCTTTATGCAACATTTCCATAATCGCTTCTGGATTTTTAGCCAGCTCTTCACGACGTCGACGAATCGGTGCGAGTTCTTCTTCTAGGACATCAATTAAGTAACGTTTAATTTTCACATCTCCTAAACCGCCATGACGATAGTGCTCTTTTAATTCTTCAATATATTCTTTCTCTTTCCCAAAGACATCCAAGTAAGTAAAGACCATATTTCCTTCAACTTGTCCTGGGTCCTCTATACGAATATGATTTGGATCGGTATACATACTCATTACTTTTTTCTGTACCACTTCAGCTGGATCTGAAAGATAAATACCATTGCCTAAAGACTTACTCATTTTTCCGTTGCCATCAATTCCTGGCAAGCGTCCCATACCTTTTGGTGGTAACACAGCTTCCGGTCTAACTAAAACTTCACCGTACGTCTGATTAAAACTATGCACAATTTCTTGCGCTTGTTCCAACATTGGTTTTTGGTCTTCCCCAACTGGGACTAAGTTCGCTTGAAAGGCAGTAATATCAGCAGCTTGTGAAACGGGATAAATAAAGAATCCTGTCGGAACACCTTCCCCAAATTTTTTTTGCTCAATTTCTGCTTTGACCGTTGGATTCCGACGAACACGTGACGTGGTCACTAAATTTAGATAGTACATTGTTAATTCAGCTAACTGTGGAATTTGCGATTGGATAAAAATTGTTGTTTTCGTAGGGTCTAAACC